>PWJP01000095.1 GCA_003559985.1 Saprospirales bacterium | reverse complement strand
TGGTCATGCTAAACCCGGTTGACCTGGCCAGGGTAATTATGCTGATGCAGTTGGATGTCTCGGCATTGATGGGCTTTACAGGGGCTTTTTTCCAGAATTTCTTCGGCAGCATCAGGGGGACCCTGATCTCATCCGGAGTATTGATTTTGTGGATTCTAATACCGGTCTATTTTGCACTGCGGGTATTCAAGCGAAAGGATTTGTAAAACCCGGGTTTTAATCAGTTTACACCAAACACAGCCCAAATACAATTTATTGAAAATTATTGTTTAACAAATTAAATTTTACAATCATGAAAAAGTTTCTGCTGTTTTTAGGTGTTATATCGCTTGCGATGTTCACGGCTTGTGGTCCTGCGGATCAAACCGGTGAAAGGGCCACAGGTGATCAAGAAGAGAGGAGATCTGCCGGACAGGCTGCCATTGCCGATGATGGCTCAGACCCTACCATAGTGCGTATAGCTGCTGGTTCGGAAGACCACACTACACTGGTAGCCGCCCTGGATCACGCGAATTACGTTGATCCGCTGGCCAATCCCGGACCCTTCACTGTTTTTGCCCCGACCAATGATGCATTTGATCAACTTCCCGATGGTGTCGTGGATGATCTTCTGAAGGATGAAAATCTCAACCAACTGCTCGATATTTTGGAGTATCATGTACTGATCGGAGTTTACGAGACAGATGCTATGTTTGACGGTCAATTGATTGGTACGGCCAACGGTCCGCCGGTCACAATAGAAATTGATGACGGTGGCAATGTGCAGGTTGACGGAAATAATATTATGGCCTCCATTCGCGCGGCAAACGGAGTGGTCCATGTGATTGACGGGGTTTTAATCCCCGAATAATGGTCCCCTTTGAAAATTGACAGGCGGAATGGAGTAATGTTTTAGGTTTAGGTCCGGTTTTTTATGAGCAGGAGCGCACCCTTTGCGCTTCTGCTTTTTTAGGTTATGTAGGTGATTCTGCCTAATTGTTTTATGGAAAAACTGGTTAGGTCTTTTAAATAACTATGGTTAGTCAGGCTGATTTGCCTCAGCTACTCATTCCGTCGGCAAGTATGATCCAATGGATAGTTTAGCTACTCTTGCTGGTTTTATATCAATGTCCTTTAAATGGAGAATATCCCCTTGTGGTTCAGTTATTGGTCATCCTAAAAACCATATCCCTAAAATTGATAAGAATGCCACTCAATATTGCATGGGGAGTGGTTTGGGGAGTAAATTTCACAGGAGATTTCTTTGCATCAGTAGTTGGTTGCACACTTAAATGTGATCAATCAATGACTTTTTAATCATTTTATATGCTTGTTTTGGCCGATAGGTTATATCAGGTCTAAGTAATGCTGTTGTATCACCTAAAAAATCTTTGTCGTTCATTTTCTCTTGCAAATTGAGTAAGTATTCTTTCCTGGTTGGTGGGTTTTCAACTGAAAATTTCATATATTCCCTAAAACAATGCAATAGGGCATTGGTATCCAAATCTGTGCATTTCTCCAATGCAACATTTATATCAAAAAGGTCTCTACCTTTGCTTCGTTGATATAAAGCCCTCAGTTTTGTACCCAACAATTCTTCCAGGCTGTAAGTGGTTAGGAGGCTCTTTCCCTTATACCAGGAGGAAACAACATCTAAGGGTGTTTTTTTAAACCCAAGAACTGAGAAATGTTCACGTGTATTGGTTTCAATTTTCAACCTCATTTTAGAAACAGGGGGAAACTCTGACTGATACCTGTAGTACAAAGTGAAATTGTTTAATTTGATCTTTCGCTTTGGCTCACCGAGAAACACCAATTTTTCTCGAATTCTATCTGCAATTGGGCCAAATGGGGCTGCTTTTATTTGTACCAAATCAATATCCTCAGAGTAGCGGGGTTGAGGGTCCAAGTAGAGTTTATGTAAGGCCGTGCCTCCCCTAAATGCCAGACGTTCAGCCAACCAATCATCAGAAAATATTTCTACCAATGCCCGACAGATTATCAGGTCTTGTTCCACTTGTTCGTTATTGTGCCAGGGAACCTTTTGGCTCCATTCCATTATGTGTGATTGAGGTATCATTCTGCAAGTTCAACTTTTGAGTTGACAATAACTTTCCACCTGTTTTTAGACGAGTAACCTTTAGTGCTTTTCCCAGTTTGGAGTGGAATGCGGAAAATATTTAATTTATTTTGGTTCATTGATTTGTACAGAGCATCTGCCAACCCGGAATCAGAACCCATTTTTTCTAACAAATATCCCAGACGCTGCAAAGTTGTAACATGCACATGCTCAAGTAGGATTGATGAATAATCAGGTGGCTTTATTTCATCTAACAAGCCATTTATTACCGTGGCTGCTCTGTTTAAACCTCCCACTCGCTTTTCAAACTGTATTAAATCGCAAGCGGTTAGAACCGGATTAGAAATATTAAGGTAGCCAGTTTCCGTTTTTCTCTTTTCAATAAGCAATTCAGGAATTTTTCCAATGCTTATGTAGTTGACCTTTAAACCATTTCTGTATGTTGGACGCAATACAGGGAAATTGGTCATCACGAAGAATTCTTGCGGTTGTTGGTGTGCGGATCCATGAAAAGCAGCGGCATTTAAAAGTGCTACATAGTAGGGGCGCTGAAGATACTTCATAAATTGATCCAGATACAAAGTTGGAGGAAGGATTCCTTTTGTTCTGTATTGTGCTGGAATGACCAGATAGTATCCCTTGAATATAGATCGCACTTTTCCCTTATCTGATAACCTCTTTAGTGCAAACTTTATGGCAGTATCACTCATATTAGAATTGGATTCCTTTAACTCTTCAAGCCCAAATCCATACTTTCCCCTTGCCAGGATTTCTTCTGACCAGTTTTCAATCTGATTGTATGATGTTTTAATAGTCATAAGAGTAAATTTTTGCGAAAGGTAGCGCTTTTCAATACTTTTCGCAAAAAATCTATTTAACTTTTTCAAACTGGGGCCTCTGATGTTGATAACAATTTAGAGGGAAAGCCTTCCGGGAGAGTGGATTTAGCGAATTTAATTTGTACTTTTAAACAAATCCCAGGAGAGAAGCTACACTCCATGCCTGGCCACAGTACAACCTAAAGTTCCAGTTTGAGTATTTGCTTTTCGTTCCTTCGTTGACCTTCGACGAATAATTTTGTACCTCCCGATGAAGCACCTTGAAAAATTTTATAGCTGAGTCTGGATTCCCTGTGGCCGATTAATTTGCGATATTCCATAGGACCCTGTCCATTCACCTCAACCATGTACAGATTTGATCTTCTGACATTGGAAGGTCGGAAGAAATTGCGACCGTCCCTTTTTTCACGGACCCCTGGCGCGGAGTTAAAAAACAGGTACATCTTGCCATTTTTCACAATGGTAGAATAGGATAGAAAAGCCTTTTCTGACCTTCTGGTATTTTGTTTCTTATTGATGGTCCGCATCCATTTTAAATTACCTGATGGGTCTATTTTTCCGGCTAAAACATCGTTATATCTCAAAACATAATCATTTTCATTAACCAATGGGTTGGTTACCGGTTCTGACAATGAAAATCCGCGGTATCTAAATAACCTGGTTCTACTTCTGTAGGTGTGTTCTTCAGCAGTAAAGAATATATTTCCCTGATGGTCGATATAGAAATCCCGGTAAGTCAGGTCCTGTATCCCACGACTTCTGTTATGCCTTCTGGTCCCACGCCCCTCACCAAACTTTTCCACATAAGCCTGTTTTGTAAACTTACTCGTCTTTTCCTTCTGTATTTCCAAACTTTCAGGGTCAAGTTTAAAATACGCCATTCCCTCCCGGGCATTGTTATTTCGAGTAGAATACCCGCCAATGCAGTACAGGCCATTGGGATGGAGGAGCAAAGTCATTTCGGAGACAAATTTGTTTTCCGGTCTGAAATCATTGTGCGTCACCCCCTCTTCTGACAGGCGGTAAATGGTGTACAGGTATTCTGCTCTCCCCCGCCTGATGGCTCTGAGGTTGTTGGAGAAATAATCGACTCCAAGTAAATAAACCACTCCGGTCTCATGGTCCACAGCCAAATTTTCGACCATAAAGGTTCTGCTCTGCCTGACATGTTGAAAGCTGACATCCATTACCTCTTCAAAATCCAAATCATACACGACCAATCTGTTACCAGTGTTATTTCTACCCGGTTGGGGCAAATACAATACGATATAATTTGTCTCACTACCCATTCTCTGAAACTGCGGAAAATCCAGATTAAAACCTCCCATCTCTGAGGCGTCCATCATGAGATTGCTCATAAAGTTGACTAATCCTGAATAGGGGTTGGGTGCGGAAAGTAAATTATGCCTTTCCATGGTAAAGTCCTTCAGGTCTTTCGTAATGGCTATGTACTCAATATTATTCTGCTCGATGTGGTTTCTGTGCTCGAGTAGTATAATCTTTCCGTCCCTTAAGATCATATCGATAATCCTACCACGGTTAAGTGGTATTGTGGTTTGTTTCAGTAAATTGAGCTCGCTGTCGTAGTGCTCCAACAGATATGGATCCCGCGATCGCACAAAGGCACCCGATGACTGACCCCGCAAGGTGACCACTCCGCCCTTACCATCGGATTCGGCAAATAGCAAGTTGGAATGCCTTGTTTCATCTTCTATTATTTCTCCTTTTGTTATCTCAACGGGCGTTGATAAGTTTTGGGTGTTCAGAGAAATAACTGGTAAGCAGAATAGCATAATCCATAGCAGATTGCTTTCGGTCTTCATCGTAGTAAAATTCAGTTTGAGTCCTAAAGGTACACAGATATTTTGGGTTAACAAATTCCAAATCCATGAAACACCAATTGTGGAATAAAAAAGATTTTGGCACAGTGCTATATGTTACAGAATAGACAAGGACCTTGTCCCGGAAGGATTTATAAACTCGCAGCTCCCGGTTAAAAAAATAATGTATTGGGTGTTCTGTTAATCTAACATCAGCATTAAAAGTGGAAGATTAATTGCAGCCAAATCAGTACCCCCTCGATGTCTTGTTTGTCTCTTTCTCTTGAAAGGACCACCAACCTACTTTTTCACAAAAGAGCTGCTGGTGCGGAAATTTTCTCCGGTTGCAATGATTTGATAGAGACCTGGATTTAAATGACCGAGGTAGATACCAGCTTCGCTAACCTCAGCACTGAGAATTGCTCTTCCCATCATATCGAAAATCTGAATACTCTGGATTTTTTGCCAATTATCACCCAAATAGAGCCTGTCTGCCACCGGATTGGGATAGAGGGTTAAGTCCATATCCGGGGTGACCTCATCAGTATTGGAGAAAAGCAGTTGCTGGGAAAGTGTGAAAATGAAGTCAAATATCACATCTGATCGACATTCGTTCTTAGAAAAACCCAGTTGATTGAAACCGCTCTGGTTCGTCAATTCCAATAAATCGGATAAAACCCCATCTTCTGTAGCTTCAATTTCCATCCAAAACCAGGGTTCACCCTGAACTGAGGTAAAGATATAGGGAACACTGACAAACAGAAAGCTGAATTCATCCTCATTAGTGTCGTTGTAGCTAAAGTTGGCGTCTGTGAGTTGGGGTTGAACATCAAAGACATCCCTTACTTCAGCGCCCGGAAGACCAATTTTTCCCTGTAAGAACTGTATATTTTCCAGATCGCCTCCCACACCGATTACCAAAATATCACCCTCCTCGAGATACAAATCCTGGGAGAAGATGTGTAAACTCGGCTCCGGATAGGGATCTGCGGTTTTAATAACGGTGAGTTTGCGGGTGTAAATTTCACCACTGGCGGTTTTCATGGCAACTGTGTACGTGTGACTGCGATTGGGATTATTTTGGGTATAGGGTACATGAATGGTATTACCGAGCGAATCTTCGTCCACTACAAATAAAAGCTCAAAGCTCTCACAATCATTGACCACTTCGATATCGAGATCGTCTATCGATAGAGGCGTGCAGATATTTATCCCCACGTGCATGTTTATCGTATCCTCCTGTAATTTAAATGTAAAGCCGTCCATGCATGAAGGGCCCTCCACCACATCGACCTGAAAATGGCAAAAAGACCGGTTGTCATTGTCCACAAGTCCAACGTTCCGCCTTCCCAACTCCGGATCGGAATCCACAAGCAGGCTATCATGAAGGTCGCCGAAGCTGAGGGATATACCATCCAAATCCGGTGCCAGGCTGGAAAGTGAAACTCCCTCCATAAGCAGTTCAGTGGTTAATTCGATGTTTTCCCCGCAGAGGGAGGAAATACCGGCTTCGTTGAAAACGGTGATTTCATGAATGTAGTAATCCCCTGACGTCCAATCTAAGGTAGCCACTTCTACTAACGAACCTGTACAAATGTCATTCGGATCGTATAGGAATTCAACATCTCCATCATAGATGACACTAGGATCGCTGATATCCACATCGGTCACCCATTCGGAGACAAATGATTGCAGGTCCAGTGTGGAGTTGCGATCTAACAGCAGAGAGATATCCTCGCAATCAGCAGTATAAATGGTGTCTTTTTCCATGTTGGGTGTCACCGCAGACTTGCCCTCAAGGTTTAGGCTCAATGTGAGGAATGCTGCAATTAAGGTCAGGATAGTAAATTTTGACTTCATGTTTCAGGTTTTTATAAAATCAAGTGGTTCTGTTCTGCGCAATGATTTTTAAGCGTTCTCAAAATGGGCAACTTTTCACAATAAGCCAAATTTATTAACTCTTTGTAATACAGCAAAATATTCGGTATAAAAATTAATAAAAGGTTGGGGAATGGGTAAGTGGCGTTGGAGAGTCAGATTATTGATGCAGAGTTTTACCGAGGCGGATTCTCGTAAAGTTACAAGGTCAGAGCTCCAATTGACTGGCCCTGTTGTCCAGCATTTGGTGAAAATCTTCCTTTAATTTGTCCGGGAGAAAGCTTATATTCACAAACTCATGCCATTTAGGCAATGCGCTTTTGAATCGATTGAGGATATTTTCTATGGTTTTTTGGCTGGGCACATTGCCTTTCATTGCCTCTTCAAAATCCCGCCTTCGCAACTTTTTCTTTTTTCCATTGAGGGTGAGGGCGAGTTCTTCATCGTCGCCTTCAACCACCAGCGCTGCTGCCACCAGGTCGTAAGCCGGACTGAGGATGTAGCCCCTTTCCGGGTCTTTGAAGAGGGAGAAGTTTTTTAGGTGCATGTCGTTGTTTCCTGTTAGAAAGCAAAAGACCACCTGTTCAAAAAAACCGATTGTATCCAGCCCCGGCATGGAAGAATGCCTCTGGATGGCTTTGGCAATTTGTTCGTGAGAGCCACGGTACTTCGACTCTGTCATTTTTTCCGTTAT
>PWJP01000126.1 GCA_003559985.1 Saprospirales bacterium | reverse complement strand
TGGGAATCGAACCCAGGACCCTCTGATTAAAAGTCAGATGCTCTGCCAGCTGAGCTACGAGATCAGTTTCTCTTTTGGAGTCGCAAAGATAAGACAATCTCATGGATTCAAAAGAATAAGATTACATTTTTGCCGAAAACTCCTGTGCAATCCCAATTTCAAAAAGCTATATTAAGCTGTTTTTCAGCAACTTGAAAATCTATATTAGATCTTATTGGTAGAGGAAATTTTTATTGATTCGAGAGTGGTTAGTATTGTGCCAAAGGGGTGGGCGACAAGCGTGGCATCCATGTAGCCGGAATAATATATTCCCTGGGGTTGTTGATTTGCGCGAGCTATTTCCCCTTCCGACCTTGCTGCTGCGCCCCATCAGGGTGCTGTTCTTTAGTGATTCATAAGCGATGATCTATGTGTAAAGAATCTGTAAGATTCAATCAATCGAAAAGACATCTCCCTCTACAGCCAGGTAAGTGTGTGGAAAAACAGATTTGGCCTCTTTGGAAAAATCGTTGAGGGATTTATATCTGGATGAGAAATGGCCGAGCAGCAAACGCCCCACTTCGGCGTTCTTCGCAGTTTCGGCTGCCTGCCGTGCTGTGGCGTGCAAGGTTTTCTCAGCGCGTTCTTTTTCCGAGTCCAGGAAGGTAGCCTCGTGGTAGAATAAATCTACCCCTTTTACATAATCTGCGAGTTTTTCAAAGTATCGGGTATCGGAGCAGTAGGCGTACCTGCCCGGGGTGATTTGTTCCAATTGAAAGTAAGATGCCGGGTACCGCTTACCATTTTCGTCGGTAAAATCTTTGCCTGCACGAATATCTTCCCTCATGCCTTCGGGTACTTTGTGCTGGTCGAGCAGTCGCCCATCCAACTTTACCCGCACCTTTTTTTCCTCAAAAATAAATCCGTAGGTGGGAATCCTGTGTTGAAGCGGAAAAGCCACTACCCTGGCCTCGCGGTCCTCGAAGATTAACTGTGCACCATCCTCAAAGTCCAGTTCTACGATTTCAAGTTCGTACTTAAGCTCATTTCCTGTGCCGTGGATGACTGTAGCTATCATTTTTTTCAATCCCAGGGGCCCAAACACCTTAAGGGGTTGAGTTCGCTGCATGAGATTGTAGGTGGTCAAAAGTCCGAACAAACCGAAGTAGTGATCTCCGTGCAAATGGCTAATAAACACGCATTCAATTCTGCTTTTTTTCGCATCGTAGCGATCCAACTGCATCTGTGTCCCTTCCCCACAGTCCATCAGGTAAAATTGATCGTGAATATTGATAAGTTGGGCACTCGGATGTCTGCCGTGAGCCGGCAGAGCAGAATTGCTTCCGAGAATCAGGACATTGAATTCCATTGAATGGTTTTAAGAGATTTTCCGTAGGGGCAAATGCCTTACTCCTCTTCCTTTTGCAGTTCTCTCTCTATCTCTTCCATCATCACGTACTCCACGGATTCTTGAAGAGTCGGGATGATATTCAAAATGGTATCCAGCCGGGATATCTCGATAATTTTTTTCACATGTTCGTGATCCACTCCCGTAATAACCAGTGTGCCACTGTTTTTCCAAAGGCGATTGGCCGTCAATATGGCGCTAAGGCCCGAACTGTCGATGTACTTCACCTTGCTGAGGTCAAAGATGAGATTGGTAACCCCTTCGTTGTGAAGGAAGATAAACTCACTCTTCAATTGAGGGGCAAGTACCGAGTTGATATTCTCCTCCTTCACCTTAAAAACAGTATATTGATCCTTCTTTTCAAGTTCGTATTTCATATTGTATCAAAAATAAAAGTTTACAATTTTGACCAGCCTGGATGCAAAATTACAGAATTTTTATCACAGGGCATGGATTCAACGCACCACAGAATAAAAGGTTTAGCGCAATTTCTCATTCAATTCACCCACAAGTTTGGGTCAGAAACTAAATTTGGCCGATATACTCGGAAGTATGGGCAGTTGATCCACCCGCTCCAGTTCGACCACATCAAAGTAGAAGATATTTTCTCTGTCGTATGCGTTGGTAACGCTTGCTGTGAGTTCCAGGTCGATATTGTTGGTAAGCTTTACAAAGCGCTTGAGTGATAGATCAAGTCTGTGGTAATAGGGCAACCTACCTGCATTCAATTCCTCTTCAAAAATGGGCCGCACCTCCGGATTGCCGCTAACCACATCGAACTCACTGGGCCGGTCAAATCGGTAGTCCCCGAAAAATGCCCTGATCCTCGTAAAGGGGAAGCCAGAGCCCAGATTCCAGCGCGCACCTGCTTCCCACTGATTTTCTCCACCAAAGCGGTAGGTCACTAACAAGTTGGCATTGTGTCTGCGGTCAAAATTGGTCGGATAGGTTTGGAATCCGTCGTCCCTATCCACATAGGCCAGCGAATACGTGGCCCAAATGTAAAGGTTGTTTCTATCGTAGGCCGCGGAAATATCCAATCCGTAAGCATTGCCAGTTTCGCTTACATAGTTGGGATCGCCCGGTCTGAGTTTGTTTCGGTTGATGTTTACTATGCGATCAAAGCGCTTGTAGTAGGGCTCTACATTAAGCTCCAGAAAATTATTCATCAAATCCAGCTCAAAACCACCACCGATGTGCCACGCTTTTTGCAATCTGCTATCGGCCTCGCGGGTAGTGGACCCTGGTTCGTAGATGGTTTCTCCTGTCGCACTCAAAAAACCGTTGAAGAGGTTTACGATGTCTCTCTCGTTGATGGTGCTTATCAGATTTTGAGAATATATTCCACCTGCTGCCTTCAATCTGAAATCATCGGTCACATTCCACTTGGCGCCGAGTCTCGGTTCGAAACTCAGGGCATTGATAGATGCGTAGTAGTGCAGCCTCACCCCGGGTTCAATTATAGCATCTCCCCACTTTTGGTTCACATTGAAAAATGCAGATATCTCAGTATTATTGGTCGTCTGCGAAAAGGTGATGCCCACCGGATTGCGGAAACTGAAGTCAGTACTGAGTCCGTGCACATTAAAGCCGTAGCGTATTTCGCTGGTAGCTCCAAAGTAGGTGAAATCCAACCCGATATCAAAGCCGGAAATCGCATTTCGTCTCGGGGGCTCATCGCCTTCGACCATCTCTATCTCATACTCGCTGAAAGCCAGTGTAGAGCCAATGATCAAATTGCTGTTTGCGGGAATGATGCTGATACGTGCACCTCCACCGTATGAATTCCAATCCACCGATGCAATACCCGGGTAATCCACCCGGTCCTGGTGGTTGAAACCAAACAGTGAAACCTTTGAGCCATTCGCTCCCAAAAAGGTCAATTTTCCGTACAGATCGGTGAAGGAAAAAGGGAGTCCCAGTGAATCAGATGCGTAGGAGTATATATTTTTGGAAGTTCTGTCCAGGTAAGAGGTCTTCCCGGACAACATAAAAGAGATGCTGCCTTCATCCCCTCTCGGAGTCATCTTTTTGATTGGTCCTTCGAGTAGAAAACGCGACTGGAAGGGGCTTACCGAAACCATCCCCGAATTGCGGCGCATATTGCCATCCCGGGTTCTGACATCAATCACTGCCGAGGTACGCCCGCCATATTGCGCGCCAAATCCTCCGGTGTACACATCCACATTTTGTATAGTCTCTGTATCAAAAACACTGTAAAAGCCGATGGAGTGAAAGGGGTTGTAAATGGTCATTCCATCCAATAACACCCTGTTCTGAACAGGGCTGCCACCCCTGATGTATAGCTGTCCTCCCTGATCTCCGGTAAAAACCACTCCGGGCAAAACCGGGAGATACTGCGCAAGGTCCGGGTCACCTCCCGTGGAGGGAAGTGCTCTCAAATCACTGGGCGAAACTTGAAGCCGCGATACCTGAACCTGCGTTTGGGCCTGATCGCGCCTTGCTGACACGTCCACCTCACCCAAAGTAACACCGGATGGATCCATGAAAACCCTCAGATACTCTATATCGTTGCGACGTAGATTGACCTCAACCACAGAGCTATCATAGCCAAGATAAGTAAAAACAAGAGTGTATGTGCCGGCTTCCAACTCAGAGAAGTTAAAAAAACCATCCAGGTCGGTATTGGCACCGCGGGTGAGTTCTTCGATAAAAACATTTCCAAAGGAAATCGGATCACCGCTCTGACTGTCAAACACATTCCCCCTGATGGTCGCCCCATCCTGGGATTGAAGGCTGAAAGACAACAGGATCAGTGGTATAAAGAGTATCCAATGTCGCATGTTCTGCATCTAAGTGATATTTTGAATGCTCAAAATTAAGAAAATTGATCTGACAACTCTTAGAAAATCTGATTATTAAGCAGAGTTTAACAGGTTCATACGAGCTGCGGGAGCCTATTCGGTTCTTCATAAACTTTTCGATTAATTTGTTTGCTTGCCAAGCTGAAAGAAAGAGCAACAGGTGATTTGCTTGAATTCAGCCATTCGAAAAGCGCAGTAAGAAACGCTAAAGCTAACTTTGAGACAATCCCTGAATCAACTTTCTAACCAATTTTTTCTCAAACAAAAAATCCAGTGCAATACAAACCCCGGGGAATGAATTACATTTGTGGAAAGCCATGAAAAACACAAGTACGGCTTATGTGGTGTTGGCAGCACTTTTTTGGGGAGTGGCAGGAGGAATAGGTGGCATTCTCACAAGCAGGGGCTGGGATCCGGTTGTCGCCTCCTTTTACAGGGGTGCAATTGGATTGTTGTTTGTACTCGTCTGGTTGGCATTGCAGCCACAAGGAAGTGGATTGAAAAATCGGAAATTGTGGTTCTGGTCGGTGGTTGCGGGGTTGGGGATAGCCGGTAATTTTTCATTCTACTTCATCAGCATTGCAGAGGGAAGTGTAGCGGTGGCAGCCACTCTTATGTACTGCGCACCCATATTCGTTTTCATTATCTCTTTTATACTCAAACTGGAAAAACCCTCCGCGCTCAAGTGGGCTACAGTGGTAATGGTAATTTTGGGCGTTGGACTTCTTACAGAAATATACAAGATTGGCGCGAGTGAAATCACCATTCTTGCCATCCTTGCCGGACTGGGCGCAGGCTTGTCTTATGCGGCATTCTTATTCGGATTAAAGTTCGCTGCTCCTCACGGAAGCCCGCAGGCTATCCTTACCATCGCTTTCTCCACAATGACGCTCATACTCGTTTGGATGAGTGATACCAGCCAAACCATGAAAGTATTAAGTGCGCCGAACTGGCACCTTTTTGTCATACTGGGAGTCCTTGGGGCGGGATTGTCGTTCATCATATATGTAATTGGACTGAATCACACCCCTCCGGCTGTGGCCTCCATTGTGGCGATGGTCGAACCGGTAACGGCATCGCTGATAGGAATCATCATTTTATTCGAAAGACTTTACGGACTGCAATTATTGGGGATGGGATTGATTCTGGCCGCCGTTACAGCCCTCAGTATTTTTTCGGACTCAAATGACAGCCGATATTGATTATTCCCGGCATGCCAGGTTACGGACACGGATCTTGGGTTAAAAAAGTTGAATGTGTTTAACTATTAGCAAAGAGTATTTCCCCACCAGCCTGGCAGTTTACCCGGGGTGTTTTTCCGAAAAAACCACTCCCGATTTACAATTCCTATGCCAATCCGCTAAAGTCAAGCCAATTTCTCTCAAATCATGCAGGATCAATTTTTTAGAAAAAAATCAATTCTGATACCTGTCAAACCAGCCGGTGACATTTGCTACCAGTCTGATGAGATTGGAGGGCCTGCCCACCAGGTTGTGAGGGGTATCCGGAAATCTCACCAGAGCTGCTTCCACCTCTCGCAGTTTAAGGGCGTTGTAATACTGCTCGCTCTCTGACATGGGCGTCCGGTAATCCTCCTCCCCGGTTAAAACCATGGTCGGGGTGTTCACATTTTCGACCAGCATAAGTGGAGACCGCTCCAGGTATTGCTCCGGGTCTTCCCAGGGCATGGCGGTAAACCAGTACCTAATTAAATAGGGATAAATATCCGCTGCCAGTGAAAAACTGTGCCAGTTGATGACCGGTTTGGAAACCACCGCTGCAGCAAAGCGGTCTGTCTTTCCAATAGCCCAGGCAGTGAGTACGCCTCCCCCACTGCCGCCGGTAATAAAAAGGTTGTTAGGATCGGCCACACCCATTTGAACCACATGGTCCACGGCATCCATCAGATCGTCGTGGTCTTCACTCGGGTAGTTGTGATTGATGTAGGAGGCAAAGTCGGGACCGTAGCTCGTACTTCCCCTCGGGTTGGTGTAAACCACCACATAGCCCTGGGCGGCCATCAACTGCAATTCGGGAGAAAACCGGGGCCCGTAATTTCGATATGGCCCTCCGTGGATTTCAAGGATCATCGGATAGGACTCTCCCTCCTCGTAATCCGGGGGATAAACTATCCAACCGTGTACCTCAAAATCATCCACACTGGACTCCACCCAAAACTCCTCTACTTTACCCACTTTCCTACTTTCAAAAAGCAACTTATTGATGTCGGTTATCACCCTGGAGGATCGACCACCGGGCTGTGCAACCGCCAGTTCCGAAGGGCGCTCTGCGGTGGCTTTGGGAAAAGCAATCCGCCCGTCATTTGAAACGGAAAAATTGCCGCCGCCGTAAGGTCTCCCAATGGTGGGGGCATTCATATCCGAGGCCACTTCATGCACATTTCCATCCAGGTCCACGCGCCCGGCCTTCGTCACTCCTTCGCGATCGTACCTGAAGTAAATCGCATCGCCCTGATTGCTCCACCGCGGCACACTGACATCGTAGTTAAAATCATCCATCAAAACCCGCAGATTGGAACCGTCTCTGCCCATGATGTATAGCTCACTTTGCTGGTAGCCGGTAAATTCATCCTCGAAACCGGCAAAGGCGATGTGTCTGCCATCGGGTGAAATAGCGGGGCTGTTGTAGGGACCTCTTCTGTCGATAATCTCATCGAGTTCGCGGCTTTCCAGGTCCATTTCAAAAATTCTGGCATTATTGGGGTCGAGGGCTTCATTCCCGGAGCGGTCGGCAGTGAAAAGAATGCTGTTTCCATCCGGTGCCCAAAGGGGATTGGTGTGGTTGTACATGCCCCCGGTCAGTTGTTTGGGAGCGCCTCCTTCAGCAGCTACCATGAAAATATGACGGTATCCCTCTCCCAAAAACCCGAGTCTTCCATCTGCCCGGTACTGCACGTGTTCAATCACCTCCGGGCCCGCTGCCCAATCTGCTCCCTGCGGTGCTGATGGCATGTCGGCAATGGGAGGCGCATGAGCGGGGATTCTCATGCTAAAAAGCAGGTATTTCCCATCGGGGGACCAAGTCAAATTGGAGGGACTGTGATTTACATTGGTGACACTGACCACATCCCCTGTGTCCATCCATCTCACAAAAATTTGCGAACTACCCTCCT
>PWJP01000051.1 GCA_003559985.1 Saprospirales bacterium | reverse complement strand
TCCCACAGGTTCTTCCACATCCAGGCCAATACCCAGTGCAGCTGCCATGGGTTCGTGGATGAGGTAAGTTTCCTTGCTGTCCACGTGGTCTGCAGAATCAAAAACTGCTCTTTTTTCCACTTCAGTTATGCCTGAGGGGATACAAATGACCATTTTAAGATGAGAGAAAAAGCGTCTTCTTCCACCTATCATATTGATCATGCCCTCAATCATACTCTCGGCTGCCTGAAAATCAGCAATGACACCATCTTTCAAGGGTCTGACAGTCTTTATTTCCTCGTGGGTTTTCTCGTGCATTTGCATGGCCTTGTGACCCACTGCAATGGTTTCTCCGGTCTTCCTGTTAATAGCTACGATTGAAGGTTCATCTACTACTATTTCACCATCCTGGATGATGAGTGTATTGGCCGTACCGAGATCGATGGCCAACTCCTGTCTGAAAAAACTAAATAATTTCATTCGCCTTATAGTTTGCGATAATCTCCAGGCCGGCAATATGGCCAGCGTCTGTCTCAACTCCTTTTCAACATTCTACGGTCTTTCTGTCGATTATCGATAGATAAACTGATTGGGGAGTTCAACAAATCTCTTATCCTTTTGCGCCGCTATAATCTATGCCAATTGTCCAGAGATCACCCTTATTAAAAATTTTAGATTGCTATTGAACCAACCCTTTTCACGCATTTCGAGCGGCTTTAACCACTCCGGAAATTTAATCCTTTGATAACTTGAGCCGGATGTCATGGACAATTAAAAAGCTAAGTTAGCTATAATAACAAGTACGCCGTATCTATGAAGGCATAATTTTTTTCTGACTACCTCATCGCACGAGTACTGTCTTCATCTCCTCCACCTTGAAGTTCTGCTGTGCAAGTGCAGAAATCCGACCGGCATCCATCTCCCTGAATTCGTCCATCATCCTGTAAAATGAGGGAACTCCGGCCCCCTCTGTGATGAGCCCTTTCAACAATTCCATGGTGTTGAGTGGCCCGTCAAGCATGGAGGTAAAGAGACCGAAAAGATAGTTTTTGACTAATAGTATCTCATCCTCTGTAACCTGTTCAGTCCTCAATCGCTGCAATTCACTCAAAACAAGGTCGATAACCCTGGTTGCACGGTAAGAACTGGTCTCACAGCCCACCACAAAAAATCCGGAGGTCCTGAATGTTTCAACCGAGGAAAATACACTGTAGGCCAGTCCCTCCGACTCCCGAATCAGGTGAATTAATCTCGAACCGAAAAACCCTCCCAGCAGGGTATTCAGGAAATATATCCCGGCAAAATCCGGGTGTTTCCGGGGAAACAGACCGAGGCCCATTTTTATGGATGCCTGGCTCTTTTTTACAGCACCCACTTCAGCAAAAGTGGCGTGGGATGGCTGGAGATGAAATTGCCGGTCCTCCGATCTTCCACCTTCGAGACCCGACCAAATGCCCTCCAGTTTCCTGAGGATATGCCCGGGATTTCTGCAACAGAGAAAGACCTGCATATTTCCGGTCCGGTAGTGCTCTCTGTGAAAATGGGAAAGTTGAGTATCCTCCAGCGCATCGTAAAGTTCGGCTGTACTGTTATATCCGTAGGGATGTTCAGGTCCGAAGATCATCTCGGTGAGTTTCCGGTATCCGAGCACCTCATTGACAGTCAGATCCCGTTTCAACCTGCTCTTTCGTTTGCGAACATATTTCCGAAGGTCTTCAGGCTGGTAGAGTGGAAAAAGCAACATATCGCGCGCCAGGTCCAGCAATACATCCACCTGTTCCTCGAGACAGTACATTTGTATGGATGCATATTCAAGACCTGCCTGGATATTTATGGTGCCCCCGGTTCTGTCTGCAATGGAGGAAATTTCTTCCCTGGAAAACCGGAGTGTTCCGTCCTTCAAAAGGGCTGCGGAGGCTCTGGACACCAGTGGAACACGCTCTTTCAGTCTGCCCGCATCCACCACTATTTCCAGTTGAACCACTGGTGCGGAAGGCGTTCTGATGTAGTGAACAGGACTGCCTCCGGGAAGGTATTCCGTGGCAATTTCCGGCAATTTAACCTCTCTGACGGCCTCTATGCCAGGCCCCCTTTTCCGGTCGGCTTTCAGCCTCAATTCTCCCTGAATTTTTCTCTGTCTGCTCATCACTGCAATGCAAAGGTAATGGGTATGAAATCAGAAGACCCCTTTTACCGGTAGAATTATTGAACGGCAGCCTTCAATTTTTCATTCACAGTTGACTTTTCATGATATTTTTGAAAAAAGCTTTAAAAAGGGACTTTGGAGGAATTGTATTAAAGCCTCCATTCATTGCCGGTTTCCAAATACCAATAAATACGGTTATTTGCGTTTAGAAAAGTGGTCATGCAAAGTGAATAAGTTATAACTTTGCACTGTGAAAGAAAATGTGTCAATGAAGGAATGGAAATTGGATTTTGAGTGGCTTAGGATTCGCCACAAAATCAAGGATACCCTGGGACTGGAAAAACTTCCCGACCTCAACGCTGTGCTGTTACTAATCGGCATCAGGGAGTTGGGTACAAACGAGACACAATTTTCAAAGGAGGAAAAACAAGATCTGATGCATGTGGCCGTCTGTTCTTTACTAGAGGACGATTACTACGAATTTGAGGGAATGGATGCAGACGGATGGCCCCACTGGACTCCCATCAGACAGGTGGATGTGGCAGGAGTGGACAATCAGGAAAAACTATTAAAAGAGAAAATAATCACGTATTTTGACCAGATATTTGGCAACGAATTACTTCAACAGAATTAATCATGAAGAAAATAGGATTACTGGCAGTTTTTATAGCGTTGCTTATCGGTTCGTGTGCCGAGCCGGATGAAAGCACCTACGCCGTTATTGAAACAAGCTATGGCGACATAACCATCAGACTGTTCGACAGCACCCCGGAACACCGCGACAACTTTATCCGCCTGGTGGAAAATGAATTCTACGATGGATTGCTCTTCCACAGGGTGATTGAGGGATTTATGATACAGGGTGGCGACCCCAATTCCCGCAATGCCACCCCGGAACAGAGACTGGGGATGGGAGGCCCGGGTTATGAAATAGAGGCTGAAATAGGCGCTATTCACCTGCGCGGTGCACTGGCTGCAGCCAGTGACCAAAACCCACAAAAGCGCTCTTCCGGCTCGCAGTTTTTCATTGTTCATGGAACAGATCAAACGGAAGAAAGCCTCAATATGATTGAAGAAATGAAGGGTATCAAGTACTCGGATGAACAACGCGAATTGTACCTGGAAAGAGGAGGTGTACCAAATCTTGATATGGATTATACGGTATTTGGCGAAGTGGTTTCCGGTATGGAAGTCGTGGACCGCATTGCCTCTGTCCAAACGAGTGTGGCCGACCGCCCCACAGAGGATGTCACCATGAAGATTCGCCTGGTCAATGGGAAATAATTTTCTTCTTCATTCTGAGTTTTATCTATTTCTAAAAAAATAAATATGCGCAAGCTTTTGTTATTAGGCCTTCTATTGCTGATTGTTTCCTGTGCAAGGCCCGTGGCTGAATTCACCATAGAGTCGGAGGAAAAAAAGGCACCAGTTGAAATTCAGTTCACCAATGAATCTGAACAAGCAGAGTCCTTTTTTTGGGATTTTGGTGATGGCACCTACTCCACCGACACCAATCCCGTGCACCGGTACACCCGGTCGGGAAATTATGTGGTTCAGCTCAGGGCCCTGAAGGGAAACAGAGAGGCCAAGAAAGAGGTGCGACTGCAAGTGCTTCCACCTGATAACTGCATTATCGAAATTGAAACCACCTATGGCACCATGCTCGCGGAGCTGTACGACGAAACCCCCATCCACAGAGATAATTTTACGAAATTGGCCAAGGAGGGATTTTATGACAGTCTCTTGTTTCATCGAGTTATCAAAGGGTTTATGATACAGGGTGGAGACCCGGATTCGCGGAATGCAGAACCAGATGCAAGACTGGGAGCCGGCGGACCCGGTTATCAAATTGAGGCCGAGATCAATCCCAGATTCGTTCATACTAAAGGGGCCATTGCTGCCGCGAGAACCGGTGATGCGGTAAACCCCGAAAAGAAATCTTCGGGATCGCAGTTCTATATCGTACACGGCAACACGGTAACGGAAGATATGCTAAGGAGACAGGAAATGAGGAGCGGATTCAGCTACTCCCCAGAGCAGGTTGAGAAGTATGAAAAACTGGGTGGTGCCCCTTTCCTGGATGGAGAATACACTGTTTTTGGCAGGGTGATTTCAGGCATGGAAGTCATTGACAAAATTGCTGAACAACCCACCAACCCCGGAGACCGGCCACGGGAAGACATCATAATGAATATAATAGTTATAGAATAGTCCTCAAAAGTGTCTCAGCATTCAACATTTATGAAATGTAGAGCTAATATTTGTTCCTAATGTTTATATATTTGAATGTAAATTCGTTGAAATGAAGCTATACGACGTCCGGCGAGAAAGTGGATTGAACAGGGAGACATTTAAGCCCATTTTAGAAGAACGGAAGCCCATAATCTTCACTGATCTGATAGATTCATGGCCTGCAGCTAAAAAATGGACCCCGGAATTTTTTAAGTCCGAATACGGAGAGCTGCAAGTGCCTGTCTATTCTTCCAATTACTCCAAGCCGGGGAAAACCTATATGTCAGCGGATAAGAAAATGAAACTACGGGATTTTATCGAAACTCTGGAACAGGGCCCCACCGATTTGAGGATGTTTTTGTTCAATATCTTCAAACACGCACCCGAACTCTGCGACGATTTTGAAAAGCTGGATATTATGCCTGGTTTCATCGACTCCTTTCCGTTTATGTTTTTTGGAGGAGAGGGTTCTAAGGTGGCGCTTCACTTTGACATCGACCTTTCGCACATTTTTCTCAATCAAATATTTGGGCGAAAACGGGTAATTTTGTTTGACCCCGACCAGACTGTCAATATTTACCGCCACCCTTATACTGTGGCCAGCTACATCGACGTAAACAACCCGGATTACGAGGAATTTCCGGCCCTGAAAAAGGTAAAGGGCTACGAATGCATGTTGTACCCTGGAGAAACTCTCTTTATGCCTTCTGGCTACTGGCATTACATTGAATATACCGATTTTGGGTACTCCATCAGTCTTCGTGCCAATGAGAGCATGATGAGAAGAGCGCGCGGCATTTACAACATCGCCACTCACTTCCTCGTAGATAAGGGAATGAACAAACTCATGGGCAAAAAATGGCGGGAGATAAAAAGCTCCATGGCCAAAAAACGCGCCCGGGAAGAGGAGTTGGTTTGACCGCTTAGCTCTTTCCCAGCTGGTTTGAGTAGTATTTCTCTCCTTTTATTTTTCCAGATAACCCACTGTGGTAATATTTTTTCCACCAACTTTGCCGCATGATTAGCGCGGAAAGGAAGGCATATCTCGAGCTCCACGTAGCCGTCTTGCTCTTTGGTTTCACAGCCATACTGGGTGACCTCATCACCCTGTCGGCACTGGAACTGGTTTGGTACCGGGTTTGGATTGCGGGATTGAGCTTTCTGTTTTTCTTCAGGGTGAGGAACACGCTTAAGCGCATGCCGCGCGAACTCGCAATAAAGTACCTAATCATCGGAGCCATAGCCGCCTTGCACTGGGTGACTTTTTTCGGAGCCATAAAACTGGCCAATGCTTCCGTGGCACTGATTTGCCTTGCTACCACTTCTTTTATGACCTCCATTTTGGAACCCATCATTGTCAAGAGACCCTTTTACTGGTACGAAACGGCACTGAGCATTCTCATTATTCCCGGAATGGTGCTGGTGGTGCAATCGCTGGACACCGAATTTTATGCAGGGGTGGTGGTAGGGCTCATTTCCGCTTTTTTGGCCTCCACTTTCGGCATACTTAACAAAAAACTGATAAGTCGCTCCGACCCTCTGACCATTTCTGCCATTGAGATGGGTGGTGCTACACTTTTTCTCAGCATTGTCATTGCTCTGATGGCAGTCGGAGGAGGTGAAGTTAATTTGAGTCCCGAACCCATGGACTGGGTTTACCTGCTGATACTGGCGCTTTTGTGCACTACCCTGGCTTATGCACTTTCTCTCAGGGCCCTCAATCACCTCTCTGCCTTTGCCACTGCACTGACCATCAACCTGGAACCCATCTACGGCATTCTGCTCGCCATTGCCATTCTCAGTGAGCACCACGAACTGTCCCTGCAATTTTACCTGGGGGGAGCCATTATTCTACTCGCGGTTTTTTCCTATCCGATAGTGCACAAGCGCTTTAGGAAAAAGGATAAAAACCGGGATTCCAATGAAAGGACTTCCATTCAATGAGGCAGCTTAGACTGGTGTTTTGACGAAAAACAAGACACTGAATGTGTCACTTTATCTCTTCTTTTTCCCTGCACTTTCCATCAGTCAAAAACCAATACCACAACCCCTTCGGAAGCCGACTTTTTGTTGGGAAATCGCAGGATGGAATCATTCAGCCGGGCTTCAATGCTCTTTTCCTCATCAGTCCCGATAAAAATATCCACTCCGTTTAGAAAGGGAACCGGTGCGAAGGTTGAAATCTGAGTGGTGTCGGTTTTGGCATTGCCATTTTCATCGTATAAAAACCAGGAAATGACGGATTGGTCCGCATCGGCGAATTCCGGAGTGGCAAGTTGTATGCCGTTTACTTCCAGTTCGTCCCGTCCGTGGATCACTGCCCTGCTCGCGCTAAAAATGACAACCGCTGTCTGATTGTCGTCTTGTGGCAGACCCGATAACATCATTCCTGCCATGGACTGAGGTGAAGGGAAAGACCGGAGATAGAGGTGTTTATTGTCCACTTCAAAAGGTTCTCTGTAGTAAAAAATACGCCGCTCACCTTCATTGGCAGGCCTCAATTCAAACTCCAGGGGCACTCCCCTCGTAACTTTCACCGGACCCCAGTGGCCCAGACTGTCCACCTCAGCAGTAACATCGGCATTTTCACTCAGTCTGAATCCGGTTTCAGGATCGAGTTCAAAAACGCCAATTTCCGCGCCTGCATTCGGCCTGTTCTCTCCCAGAGTCAGGGATTTACCCGCTAGTTTTACCCGGTCTTGATTGTGGTTTTTGGGTTGCAAATATTCTATTTCTCTATCGTAAAAAAACTGGAGCATGGCCTCAAAAGCTTCAACCGAAGTGGCTACCTGGTAGTGGTCAGCAGTTTCAAGGTCCAGATTTTGACCTCCGGGTATTTCCGCTCCCGGTACAATGGGATCCGCCGCGGAGTAAATATTCAGCATAGGAATCTCGCCCTCCGGTCCCGGTGGTGATGGTTCGGGCCGGGCGCCGATGTGGACATAGGATGCGACTTTACGGGCGTAGGGAAGTCTGCTCATGTAGGAATAACTCAAACCCCCTCCGG
>PWJP01000171.1 GCA_003559985.1 Saprospirales bacterium | reverse complement strand
TCGAGTTGGAAATCCCGGGCGCTTTTGAGAAAAAGACCAGAAAAAAGAAGGCCCCGGCCAAAAAGTCTGCGGCAAAGGGTAAAAAGGGGAGTAAAAGTGGCGGCGCTAAAAAGAGCTGATTTTTTTCTTTAGAACCCTGACTCAGTAGTTGGGATTAGTTGGATATTTTGATGGGTTGAAGGGGTGAGCTGCTAACCCATACATAACCCAAGTTTCGCAGCTTGTATAGGTTTTACTTACAGATTTGAATCTTAGGGTTACTATGAAAATAAGCAAAGTAAAAAGGCATTCTTATCCTGGAAATACGATGATGCAGGTGAGGAATATGTGTTGTATCAAAATGAACCAAATCCCTTTTCCGATGCCACAGTGGTGCCTTTTAAAGTCCCCGGGGCCATGCAGGTTGAAATCAACATTTTTGATTCAATGGGGAAGTTGATAAAAAGAACGGACCACCAGGCAGATAAAGGCATGAATTACTTTTACCTAAACAAATCAACCCTGCATTCAGGCGTGTATTACTTCCAATTGAAAACAGGGCAGTGGACAGGTGTAATTAAGATGGTAATTAGGTGATGGGTTAGCGAAATTTAAAGGGATATAATCCCCCCACCTCACCAACTCATATCTTCCTCTTTGCCTTTATCACGGTCTTTTTCCTCATCGGTTTCATCCTCGTCGGAGACTGAACCAGATTCGGGATTGTCATCATTATCATTATCGTCCTCGTATTCCTTGTCAAACTCCTCGTAATCGTAGTCGGGCATCAATTCAGTTTTCACATGATTGATAGCCTCGTCAAGGCCCCCCTGAAATTTGTTAAAATCCTCCTTGTAGAGGAATAATTTATGCCTGTTAAAACCCTCTCCATCAGACTTCCGGGTGCTCTCGGTCAATGTGAGGTAATAGTCTCCCCCACGAGTCGTTCGCACATCGATAAAGTAAGTTCTTCTCTTACCTGCATTGATTTTTCGCGTAAATACAGGTCTGTTTTCCTTGTCAAAAGCCATTGATTAAACATTTTTAAATGCGGTTGCAAATTTAGTAATTTGTCAGAAATACATATAATCAAAAGTGGAAAAGTGTTTAGCACTTGAGTTAATCACGCCACCAACTGGTGAAAGAATTTTAGGAAAGATACTATAAACGGCAAACGAAATCAGTATTGACCGGCTCTTTATCGTATAGAAATTTTATGGAGTTTGATAAAGCGCTGGTTTGATTTATTAAAGTCTGAAGATAATCTACCCCTTAATCCGTTAAGCGTCTGTTTGTAGGGAGGGTTGACAATGTGTGATGCAGAAAATTTCTGGAAATGAATTCCCTGACATCACACAAAATAATTTTAGTAATTTTGGCCTTAAGTCTGAAGCTATGAACGTTCAGTAGATTGTAAGCTCAGGATATCCTGTTATTAAATGTACAACATGAGAGAAATAAGTCTGTTAACCAAAATATTTTTTGTAGTTCTTTGCCTTAATCCATCTATTATGACTGGAGAAGCAATGATTGGTGGAGAGGTGAATTTTAAGTGTCTCGGAGACAATGAGTATGAAATAAGAATGATGGTTTATTGGGATTGCTACAAATATACAATTGGTGACCCCTTACCTCCCCATAAATCTATCAAAGTATTCTACAATAACGATTTAAAACCCGCCCTGAATGTAGGTGAAGCTGGGGAAGTTCAGCTCACAAAAGTTGGAGGAGGAGAATTGGTAGATCAGGGTTCAGGTCCCGGGGACTGTTATTTTGTTCCAAAACGGGCGTGTAAGGCATATACCGTTTACAGGGGGCTAGTTCATTTGGATTACACAGAAGGTGGGTACTATCTTGCATCCAGATTTTCAAATAGGCAGATGCATATAGATAATATTCGAAGAGCTACACCCAATGGCCCCATTTTAACTACGCACATCCCGGAAGTTGCACTTAGTAATTGTTTGAGTAGTTCCAGGTTTAGACAATTAGCCGAGTTCTATTTTTGTTTGAATGAGCCTGTAGAATTTGACCATTCAGTTATTAATAAAGAGGAGTTTGATTCAGTGAGGTATGAATTTATTTTGCCATATCTGAATTCGCATTCCATTTTGCCTTATCCCAGGGTTCGACCTGAACAAGGGTTCTCCCTTAATAATTTACTGGGCAACCGGGCTGATCCTTTGAAGATAGATCCAGAGACAGGTATAATTACCGGGGTTCCCAATAAACCCGGTGTTTTCCTTATAGGTGTAGCTGCCAGTTTTTTTATTGAAGGAGAAATAACTGGAAAGATTTACCGGGATTTTTATATGCATGTGGACGGGTGTGATGGAGCAGTGGCTGATTTTGGATTAGAAGATTTTTACTGTTTGGATGCCTTGGTCAATATTTCTGAAATAAGCGAAATATTTAAAGAATCCCGCTGGGTAATTGGAGACATGGATGATCCCATGCAAACGTCACGAGCTGACCGGCCTGAGTTTTTATTGCCCGGACCGGGGGAGTACCCGGTTACCCGAATAGCATATGGCCCCAATGAGAACTGCCATGATACTGTTC
Organism: Saprospirales bacterium; assembly: GCA_003559985.1. Classification (GTDB taxonomy): domain Bacteria; phylum Bacteroidota; class Bacteroidia; order Chitinophagales; family Saprospiraceae; genus PWJY01. Next base: position 22,601 of record PWJP01000171.1, on the reverse strand, counting down.
AAAAAACCATCGTGTTAAGAGATGATGAAGTTGGCGTCCACTATGACCTGGATTGGACGGATTGTACTAAAGATGATATTAGGCTTTCTCTGACTGCCAAAAGCACTGGTATTCCACTGGGGGAATTGGACTATGAAATGGTGATTTGGTTCGATAATCAGTACACCCGAATTTATGATACAAGTACCAGTGTGACTCTGCCATTGCCGGAAAAAATTTACATTAAGCCTTTTATCAATGACAGGGATGTCTGCGCAGATGAGGATTATATCACTGTGGCTACCGGGGCTATTTTTAACAATGAATTCGAGGTGGATTATTATTCCTGTGGTGGGGAATTGGACTTGCATGAGCACTACGATCACCGCAACCAGGGTTTTGATATCAGATGGGAACCGGAAGATGCCATTGTAGGCTCTTCTGATCAACATTTAATCACCGTCAATCCGGAAACATCCACGACCTTTACCGGGACCATAACCACCGATAATTGTGTGGGTAAATTCACTTATCACGTAAATATTTTAGACCGGGATACAGAGTTCCTTCCCGATTCAGTTTGTGGAACCACCGTACAGGCCGAACCCCCTCCAATTAAAGATCTGGCTTCTCATTTACAATGGCAACTTTTTCAAGGGGGAGCGATGATAGGCTCCAGTGTTGGGCCTAATCCCGAACTGACATTTATTCGCCATGGGGAAGTTCAGGTCAGGCTTGTCCCCAGAAACATGGAAGCAAAAAACTGCCCTGAATATTTTGAGCAGGACCTGTACCTTGTGGACCCCCTCCTGATCTGGAACCTCGATAAATCTATCATTGAATCAACAAAAGATAGTGTTGAATTGGTTGTTCAGGCTTTCCCCGAAGGCCGATATGCCGGAACTCCCAGGTATCTGCTAGAGTTCGGTGATGGCGAATTGCTCGAAAGTGACAAACCAAAATTTCAACTCACACTGCCGAGACAAGAAGAATACGATTTCAGAATAATTATGGAAACCGAGAAAGCCTGCAGCTTCGAGAAGGAATTTACCTTTCAATCTGATTAGTTTGACCTTTTGGCGGAATTGTTTTCTACGTAATTTCCATGCATAGGAGAGACAAAAAAATGCAGTTGGGAAACCGTCTCACCGGCTGCCCAACTGCAAACTCCTGTAGATTAATTACCCCTCTCAAAAGGGCAACTTCTCTTTGTCCGAAGCTCTCGTCAGGTTGAGAAAATTGTAGGCCTGTACCTCGGTGACATATCGGCGCTGCCCATCCTTGCCGTCATACTGGCGGTTGATGAGCTTTCCATTGATGGCTACGCGACTGCCTCTGGACAGAATGCTCACCATTTGCTCGGCCGTTTTTCCCCAGGCTGCGACCCTCATCCAGTTAGTCTTTTTCTGATTATTTCCCTCGCGGTCCTTGAAGTACTCATTGACCGCAACAGAAAGTCTGCAGAGGGTATTGCCGTTGTCAAATACCTTTACTTCGGGATCGGCACCCAGGTTGCCGATTAATTGAACAGAATTGCTTACTCGTGTCATAGCGAAAAAGTTTTAATTGATGAATAAATTAATAAAAGTCAGTTCCATTGAATTGACAGTGCAAATATCAACCTGCTCTTTCGCTCTAGCCGTAGAATATACGTTTGTAAACGTTTGTAAACGTTTATACACGCTTAAATTTGAGGGTAAAAAATGCTACAATGCTCTCTTGTAAGGGGTTCTGGAAGATGTTCGGCTATTGAAGAATTTAACCTTCTACTTCATCAAGTTTCTGCCGTTCGTATATTTCAAAGTATGCGCCTTTTTGGTCAATCAGATTTTCGTGTGTGCCGCTTTCTATAATTTCTCCATCCTTCAATACCAGAATCCGATCAAAATCCTGCAATGCATCCAATCGATGGGTGACCATGATGGTAGTTTTGTCTCTCAGCTCGGTTTTCAAATGGTGGATAATTTGCTGCTCTGTTTGGGTATCCACGGCTGAAAGACAATCATCCAACAGGATTATTTCAGGTTTCCTGATTAGCGCCCGGGCTATTGAAATACGTTGCTTTTGCCCGCCGGATAGAGTGACTCCACGCTCACCGGTCAGCGTTTTAAATCCCTCCTCTAGTTCCTGTATGTCTTCGTAAATGGCGGCCAGCTTAGCATACTTTTCCACTTCTTCAAAATCTGCATCGGGTCGGCCAAATTTAATGTTGTCCTCTATGGAGTCAGAAAATAAGAATACGTCTTGCTGAACATAAGCGATGTTAGACCGAAGGGTGTGCAGGTTGTAGTCTCTCAGGTCGGTGTCGCCAATCAATATTTTTCCTTCTGTGGGATCAAATGTCCGAACAAGTAAGTCTATCAGGGATGTTTTTCCCGATCCGGTTCTCCCCACGATGCCGAGTTTTTCACCTTTTTTTACATAGAAATCTACATTTTTTACCGCCTTTATTCGCGTGTCTGGATAGACCAGACTTACATTTGAAAATTCGATGGCACCTTTGGGCAACTTATTTACTTTTGGAATATTGTCTATGCCCTCGGGGGTATCCATGAATTGATTGATGCGCTCCATGGAAGCCTCTGCTTGCTGGACAATGGATGCGATCCAGCCAATGGCTGTAACCGGCCAGGTGAGCATATTGACATACAGTACAAATTCAGCGATATTTCCAGGGGTGAGGTCGCCCTGAATCATAAATATTCCACCCACGTAAATGGTAATGATGGTGCTCGCTCCTATGAGTAAAATCATAAGAGGTGAGAATAGAGCATCCACCCGGGCCAGACTGAGAGATTTTTCCTTGAATTTGTTACTCTGGGCCAAAAAGTAATCGCCCATAAATTTTTCCCGAACATAGGATTTCAAAACCCGTATTCCTGAATAGACCTCCTGGGCCACGCTGTTGAGGTGGGACAACTGTCGTTGGATTTGTTCGCTTTTTCTGTTGATGATGTTGCTGACATAGTATATTGAAAAGGACAACACGGGTAGAGGTAGCAGAACGTACAGCGTTAGCTTTGGGCTCACCGATAACATGGCCAAAATAACGATGACAAATAAACTGACGAGATTGAGGAAGTATAGGATGGCAGGGCCGAGGTAATTCCGCACTTTATTAACATCCTCTGTGATGCGGGCCATCAAATCCCCGGTTTTATTTTTTCGGAAAAAAGTCTGGTCCAGCGATTGGTATTTGTCGTACATTTCCTTTCTCAGGTCGTACTCAATAAGACGGGATGCGACGATAATGGTCTGCCTCATGAAGTACATAAAAGTACCCATTATCAAAGCAAGTATCAATACCAGGCCACCAAAAAACAGCACTACCATGGCTATCTCTCCATACAGACTCTCTCTGGCGTCTGAGCCTTCCAAAAGGTGAAAAACGCGGATGTTTTCCAGCACCAGGTCGAGGGCTTTCCGCACCATTTGAGGCTGCAGCACACGGAAGTAATTGGACAGGGATACAAATAAAAGCCCCAACAGCAACTTCCATTTGTATTTAACCAGGAACCTGTTTAATGTAAGGAGATGTTTCAAGTGACAGGCAGCATTTATTGTCCGACATTAGGACTTGTTGAAAAAAACAGCAATTATAACCCTTAATTTCAGCTAATGTTTTACCGGAATTTATTTCGTGAACATTTTTGCCACGTGAATCCAAATTTCCATAAAATTTTCATTCTTAGATAGACGCATTAGCTAAAACCGGTAGTTTATATTAACACATGCAAAAAAAGCCCTATCTTTGTAGTCACAAATAAACCAAAACCTGCAAAATGCACAGAATTGAAACCCTTGATGAATTTATTATAAAACGACAGAAAAGTCACAGCACTGCAACCGGTGAATTGACCGGACTGCTACGCGACATTGGGCTGGCTGCCAAGATAGTGAACCGCGAAGTTAATAAAGCCGGCCTCATTAATATTCTGGGGAAGTACCAGGAGGAAAATGCATCCGGTGAGCAAGTCGCCAAATTGGATATTTACGCCAATGAGCGCCTTATCGATTTCCTCAAAACAAGTGGTGAATGTGCAGGACTGGCTTCGGAAGAACTCGAAAATTATGTGAAGTTTCCGCCCAGGAATGAGAAACAGGGAAAATACGTAGTTGTGGTCGATCCACTCGATGGATCTTCCAATATTGATGTGAATGTGAGCGTGGGAACCATTTTTGGGATATACAGGAGATTGACCCCTGATGACCAGGAAGTAGAGGAGAGAGATTTTCTTCAGCCGGGTCTTGATCTGGTAGCTGCCGGATACGTGATTTACGGCACCTCTACTATTTTGGTTTATTCCACAGGGCACGGAGTGAATGGCTTTACACTGGATCCTTCCATTGGTGAATTTTGCCTTTCTCACCGCGATATTAAAATACCCAACGAAGGGCCCTATTACTCCGTAAATCAGGGATATTACCTAAAATTTGACCTCGAAATGAGACGGTATATCGATTATTGTTCTGACCTCAATCTCAGGCTTCGATATATCGGTACCATGGTGGCGGATATACACCGGATTCTTTTCCAGGGCGGTGTTTTTCTGTATCCGAACACGAGAAAATACCCCAAGGGAAAACTGAGGTTGCTCTACGAATGCAATCCACTGGCCTACATTGTCGAGCAGGCAGGGGGCAAGGCCCTGAATGTTAAACTCGACCGGATTCTCGAAATGATTCCGGAAGAACTCCATCAGCGCTCCAGTGTGATCATGGGCTCTCCGGCGATGATTGATGAGATGGCTGAATTCGTTCAGCGATATGCTCCCAATATCCCCGCTGAAAGCCAGTGACCTGAAAGGGATTGCTTTTCCAGTGACGGTGCGAAATGATGGTGTTTATTCCAAATAGGGCGATAATTTATCCCATAGCTCTGCATCAAAGCATTTTTTGAGCTCAGTGGCATCGGCTGTACCCTCCCTGCGCATTTGAAAAATGCAAACTACCTCATCGTATTCCAAGTAGGGATGGGAAAGCACTTCTCGGAATTCTGCCGATTGCCATTCAATTTTCACCACCCGGCTGCTGTCAATCAGGAATTTTTCCGCATTTCTGTCCACCAAATCAGGCTCCATTCCAAAAACCTCTTTTAGTTGTTCCACAGAGTGGTAACCTCCCAGCAATTCCCGAAAGCGAATTATCCTCGATGCAAATACTTCTCCTATTCCCCTGATTTGACGGAGTGTTTCTTTATCTGCAGTATTGAGACAAAAGGGTTCTATTGGTGCTCGGGTCCTGGCTATTTTTGCTTCTGGCTTTTCTTTGGTGTTCGCCGCCGGGGCTGAGGCCTGAACCGCGCGCAAACCGGATTTAAAGTCGGGGTCGGGTTCTTCACTACTTTTCGGTAATGGCTCTTCAAACTGCAGAATGGACTCCATTTGGTCTGCCAGTCTCTCCGGCATTCTGAAAACCTGTCTGACCTGCTCCATTTTTTCAAAACCACCAATGGTATTCCGGTAATTTATCCACCTACTTGCGAGTGCACTGTCAAGGCCAAACCCAATAAGCTCCTTTTTCGTGAGCAAATTAACTTCGTAGCATCCGGTCAAATAATTTTCTTTGGACTCCATTGTGAGTATCTCAAACCTGGGTTCCGGGGACAGCCATTCTGCTAGTCGGTCTTCTGACAAACAGAATAGGACAGTCAGGGCTAAAAGGAATAGTACGGACTTTCTCTCTCGTGGATGGAAGTACAAAACACTTTTGGTGTTCATGGTCAATTGCTTTTTGATGAAAAATATTGATTGAAATTGGTCGCGACTTCTAATCCTTGCTTTTCTGCATACGCTTTGAGGATGGAATTCACCCTCCTGCTGTTTGATCGAGTTAAAACCAGGACGATGCCATCAGTAAGGTTTAACTCCATGAGTTTGCGCTCACTTATCTCTTCAGCCCCTATGAAAATTAGTTTCGTTCGGGAGCTTTCAGTGGGTAATTTTTCCGGTATTGCTCCTCCGTAGGAAAAGATGAGGTTGTAATATTGAGTTTGAATCAGTTTGATTTCCTCACCCTTTTGAAAGGTGATATCTCGCACCTTTCTGTTTCTGGTTCTGTAGTACTGCCGATTGCCTGAGGCGGCGAAATCCTCGCTTCTCTCTTTCAATCCCAGGGTTTTTAATGTGATTACTTTTCCCGGGACAAAAACATCAGCCAAAAAATCTTGTCCAGTGCTGTATATGTAAAAGGAATCCCTGCCGTAGCTATCCAACTTGCAGGTGAATCCAGTGAGAAAGACAAGAGCAGCCAAACTGTAAACCGGCATTCGCCAGTTGGCAATTCTACGGTACCATATCAATGCAGTGATTACAGTGAGGATGTAAGTTACTATCAGAGTGCCTGGGTTCATATACAGCTCTCTAAAGGTGGCAAAGGGCAGTTTGGTGAAACCCATCATCACCCATGCCAGGCCTCCGCAGATGTAGTCCATAAACCAACCCGCCAAATCCGCTCCGGCCGGGAATACAAAACCCAGTAATCCTGTGATAAGCCCCCCTGTCAGTATAAGGTAAGCACCTGCCACAGAGAAAATACTCGAAAGCATAAAGTAGGGCGATGCCTGACCAAAATAATAAACACTGAGTGGGAGTACACCCAATTGAGCAGCAATGGACAAACTTATCAGATCCTTGACAGGGGATAGTTTGCGAGGGGCTGGAATGAGTACATTTACTTTTCTGAAAAAGATGATAATTCCGGCCAGGGCCAGATAACTGAATTGAAATCCCACATCTCGCATGAGATTAGGTTCCAAAAACAAATGCAGGAAGGCGCAGAATGCGAGAATGTTCAGAGAGTGCGCCTTTCTCCCAAAAAGCCCACCCAGGGTAAAAATGCTGAACATACTGCCGGCTCTGACTGCAGAGGGAGGCGCTCCCGCAAAAATTACAAATGCCCAGACCCCTGCCAAAATGACCACTGCGCGAACAAGCCTGTTGGTATTTTTCAGAAAAAAGTAGAAAATGGAGAAAACAATGCCTACATGCAAGCCGCTGACCGCGAGTACATGAGCTGCACCAACATCCCGGAATGCACTGTTGATCTCGTCCTTCAACAAAGACCTGTCACCCAGTACAATCCCGTTGATCATCCCTGCAGTAGCCGGTTGGTGGGTGTGATCTTTGAGATTTTGGATAAATTCAGATCGGAATGTATGTATCTTTTCTCTGGCGATGGAACTGCTTTGGTTAAGCAGCATTAAGTCATCTTTTTCGACAAATGCCTGGTGGTAAATCCGCTTTCTGGCCAGAAAATCCCTGTAGGAAAATGCGCGTGGGTTGGCTGGAGAAGCTACTTCTGTAATGTTTGCCTTGAACTGGACTTTCCTTCCGGGAATGAGTTCATCCAATCCTTCGTTTTTCCTTACGATTAAGAGCAATCTGCCATTGATTTTGTCAAGGTTTCTCTGCCGGGAAATTTGCCTGCCTCCCACCACATCCACTGTCATCGCAAGGGAGTTTTGCCTTTCATTTACTTCGGCAATACTGCCCACAAGCAAAAGCTCTCCCTCCACCTGGCTAAAGTGATTGCGCATCTCATGCCAGTCCTTGCTCCAGGATCTCCCAAATCCAAGTAAAACCATGAGCAAAATAAGTAGAGAACCAATGAGATGTGATGTCTCTATCCTCCCGGCTAATCGATATGCCAGTACAAACAATCCAAAAAAAAGTATCCCCAGGCACAATTGGTTGAGGTCCAATTCGTAAACGTAAGCGAGACTGCCTGCGATCCAGCCCGCTATCAATCTCAAAAATGGAACCTCCTGGAAACTAATTGGCATACTAATGAATTAATTGCGCCTTAAAGTGTTGTTTGCCTCTGTTTTGTACCCAGCCATCCGTAATTCTTTTCAAAAATTTGAGTTACTTTATCCTAAAACCGACCTGTATGCCTGTATATGTTTACCTTAGTAACCTGCTCATTTGGAAAGGCGCTATAGAGAGGAAATACAAGGGCTGCACTATGATATAGAGCGCGAATTTTCAGAGGGTTTTGTTGTGCTCTCACGCCATTACGGCTTACTGTTGGATGCACACCGGCTGGAACACAACAAGGTTTTTTCCTGGGATGTGGGGTGTGATGCTAAATCGGTGATGAGGGCTGAAAAAATCAGAAGCCTCACTGTGGATAAGATAGGTGGGGTGCTCGAGCGTGGAGAAAATCCCCTTGCTGCGATATATTATATTTCCTCGACCAAAATGGTTGATATGGGGAATCTGGTGCAAATGCCCTCCCTCAGACATATTTTTGGATCATAGAAAGTTGGTCCATTATAAATGTTGCCCTGGAGATGCTGCCAATCTAAGCCAGTGATAACCAATTGGGAGAAAATGCCGCTTTAAGTTATTGTAAGAAAATGAAAGTTGCACCTTTTATGAAAGAGTGTTTAAATATTATTGAAATATATATATTGTAAAAGGTTAATAGACAAAATTATACAATGATGTAAATGGCTTTTCAAAAAATAGTCGCTTTGTAGAACCTGGAATTTACCAAAATATCCTATCTTCAGCTTTTTTTTCGGACAGGGCCTTCCCATAAACAATTATCCATCAACAACTTGCACCAGTACACATGAAGATTCAAATCAGAGAAATTAAGGAGTACAAGCTCGATCCTGAGATGGCTGCCAAAATTGCCTATTTACTTCAGGGTTCATTCAATGGATATCCGAGGGGTAAGCACTTTCTCCATCAATTGCCTAGCTTCAGGCTGTTAGCCGAGAGCAAAGATGCGCTGGAGGGTCATGTAGCTGTTCATCACCGCATAATATCATGTGGCGAGATGATCTACAACATATTTGGCATCTCTGATTTGTGTGTAACCGAAAAGTCCAGGAAGGCCGGAATTGCCTCTGATCTAATGACGAAATTGGAGGAAATGGCTGTTGAAGCCCAGATTGATTTCCTGGTTTTAGTGACTAATGTTCATGAATTTTATGCAAAAAAGGGTTTTGAAAGAGCGGAAAATGTGTGCAGATGGGTGATGGTCCAAAACAACAAGTCCCTTGGACTGGTTAGAAGAAGGGTAGAGGACGGATTAATGTACAAAAAGTTAAGTGACCTCGACTGGCCCAATGGAGAACTTGACCTCATGGGACACATCTTTTGACGACAAGAAGTAAAGTATATTTTTTAATAAAAAGTGGTTTTGATGAAAGGTTTAAATGATTACATTGCGCAAAACAGGGATCGCTTCCTGGAAGAGTTGTTCGAATTGTTAAAAATTCCATCTGTCAGTGCTGATTCCAGGCACAAGGACGATATGCTGTCTGCAGCCGATTACGTAAAAGATAAATTGCTAAAAGCCGGAGCGGATAGTGCAGAGGTGATTTCCACGGAAGGTCACCCAATCGTGTACGGAGAAAAAATTGTTGACAAAAAACTCCCCACCGTTTTGGTTTATGGTCACTACGATGTGCAACCACCCGATCCATTGGAATTGTGGGAATCAGAACCATTTGAACCCGTTGTAAAAAAGACAGTTAACCACCCGGAAGGCGCAATTTTTGCCCGTGGTTCCAGCGATGACAAAGGGCAGATGTATCTCCACATAAAGGCTTTTGAGGCCATGAATGAATTGGGGGATATTCCCTGCAATATCAAGTTTATGATCGAGGGCGAAGAAGAAGTGGGATCTGCCCACCTCGGGGACTTTTGTAGAAAGTTTATAGAAAAACTGGATTGCGATGTCATCCTGATTTCAGATACCGCGATGATATCCATGGATACCCCGTCCATTACCACAGGATTGAGGGGCTTGAGCTATGTGGAAGTTGAAGTGACAGGACCCAATAGAGATCTTCACTCCGGCATTTACGGTGGAGCGGTTGATAATCCCGTCAATGTACTGTGTGATATGATCGCCAGTCTCAAGGACGAGAACAACAAAATCACGGTTGAGGGCTTTTACGACAAGGTGGAAAAGGTGGCCGATGAGGAGAGAGAACTGATGGGAAAAGCGCCTTTTGATCTGGAGGCTTACAAAAAAGATCTTAACCTGGAGGATGTAAACGGAGAAAAGGGCTACACTTCCCTTGAGCGTACTTCCATCCGGCCCAGTTTGGATGTGAATGGAATTTGGGGTGGCTACACTGGGGAGGGTGCCAAAACAGTTCTGCCATCCAAAGCTTATGCCAAGATCAGCATGCGCCTTGTTCCCCACCAGAGCAGTGAAGAAATTACAGATCTTTTTACCCGCCACTTCAAGAAAATAGCTCCCAATACCGTTGATGTTAAAGTGACGCCTCATCACGGAGGGGAGCCGGTAGTGGTTGGAACAGATTCAGATGAATACCGAGCAGCCCATTTGGCAGTGGTAGATGCATTTGGTAAGCCACCCATTCCATTGCGGAGCGGAGGCTCAATCCCAATTGTTGCGCTTTTTGAGGAAGTGCTGGGAGCGAAGTCAATACTACTTGGTTTCGGTTTGGATTCTGACGCCCTTCACTCGCCAAATGAGCACTTTGGACTGGTTAATTACTTTAAGGGAATAGAAACCGTACCCGGATTTTACAAGCATTATTCCGAATTGAAAAAACAGCAAAAATGATTAAATTAATAAACACCAGAACCTCATTTCTACTCATTGCTCTGGCAGTGGGTTGGACATGTGTCTATGGACAAAACACAGACAAAATGGATACTTTGAGTTACAGCGTTGGTATGATCCTCGCCCAGAACCTTCAACAGCAAGGACTGACCGAGATCGAGGGCCAGTCCCTGAAAGAGGGAATTCTCGATGTCATGGAGGCAGACCGGAATGCGAAGTTGGACATGAATCAGGCCAATCAGGTTATTCAACAATACCTTGCACAAAAAAATCTCTCCCAATTTGAGGAAAATGTCAAGGCGGAAGAAGCCTTTTTGAAGAAAAACAGGGAGAAGGACGATGTTAAGGAACTCCCATCAGGACTACAATACATGGTACTGGAGGAGGGTGACGGTCCCGTACCGTCTGCCACTGACCGGGTTACCACCCATTACCACGGCACACTCCTGGATGGAACTGTATTTGACAGTTCAGTAAAAAGGGGTGAACCTGCTACTTTCCCGGTAAATGGAGTGATAGAGGGTTGGCAGCAAGCACTTCAAAAGATGCCCGTTGGTTCCAAATGGAGGCTTTTTGTCCCAAGTAATCTGGCTTATGGTGAAAGAGGTGCAGGAGACCTGATTAAGCCTTACTCCATGTTGATTTTTGAAGTAGAACTCCTCAGCATAGATTAATTACATGCGCGTCGATATCATTTCGGTCATCCCCGAATTGCTGCACAGTCCTTTTGACCACTCTATTGTAAAAAGAGCAAGGCAAAAAGGTCTGCTCGAAATTCATCTCCACGATTTGAGGGAATTTGGAAAGGGAAAGCACAAACAAGTGGATGATTATGCTTATGGCGGGGGTGCCGGAATGGTGTTGATGGTAGAACCCATAGTGAAATGTGTGGAAAAGCTTCAATCGGAAAGAGATTACGACGAGGTAATCTACACTGCTCCCGACGGGAAACTCTTCGACCAATCCACAGCCAATGAACTGTCACTGAAGAAAAACATCATCATTCTGTGCGGCCATTATAAAGGCGTGGATGAAAGAATTCGAGAGCATCTGATTACCCGGGAATTATCCATTGGCGATTATGTGCTCTCAGGTGGTGAACTCGCCGCTGCTGTCATTACTGACGCAATAGGGCGCCTGATTCCGGGAGTTCTTAATGATGAAACCAGCGCACTGACTGATTCCTTTCAGGACGACCTGATTGCCCCGCCGGTTTATACCCGCCCCGCTGAATTTCGTGGCTGGAAAGTACCTGATGTCTTGCTCTCGGGACACCAACAAAAAATCGATGATTGGCGACTTTCCCAATCGGAAAAACGAACCGCCGAAAGACGGCCTGAGAAGATGGATGATTGAATGCTGAATTCACGGCACAGTTTTTTGCCCGGCGCATTTTAATTGCCTTTAAGCAGGGCTTTCTAATTCGCTGATAAACAGCTCATTGGTGTGACTTTGTTTTTTTGTTGCTTTTCCACTTGAAATGCCAATAAATTAGCCCCAAATATATTACTGATAAGTTGGATATTTTCAGTACTTTTGCACCTTAAAATTTGAAGCATATGACAGATGCATCGAGGATAATAGATGTGAATATTGAGGAGCAGATGCGTTCTGCCTACATAGATTACTCTATGTCGGTTATTGTGTCTCGCGCTCTGCCTGATGTGAGGGACGGATTGAAGCCCGTTCACAGGAGAATTCTGTTTGGAATGGACCAATTGGGCGTTCAGTACAACAAGTCCTACAAAAAGTCAGCGAGAATAGTGGGGGAGGTGCTTGGTAAGTATCATCCGCACGGTGACAGCGCTGTCTATGATGCCATGGTTAGAATGGCGCAACCCTGGTCTCTGAGGTATCCACTGGTTCAAGGACAGGGTAACTTCGGAAGTAATGATGGCGACAGCCCCGCTGCGATGCGATATACAGAGGCCAGACTTCAGCGTATTTCGGATGAATTGCTCGCGGATATAAAGAAGGAAACTGTTGATTTCGTCCTGAATTTCGACGATACCATGCAGGAACCAACGGTTTTGCCTTCGCGTATTCCCAACTTGCTGGTAAACGGTGCTTCCGGTATTGCAGTAGGTATGGCCACCAATATGCTTCCACACAACCTTACAGAGGTAATTGACGGTATTAATGGATACATCGACAATCCCGAGGTGGAGGTAGCTGACCTGATGAAACACATCAAAGCACCGGATTTCCCAACTGGCGGTATCATTTACGGATACAGTGGTGTCAAAGAGGCTTTTGAGACCGGAAGGGGAAGAGTTATTGTAAGAGGTAAGGTAGATATTGAGCAAACTGGCACCGGAAGAGAGCGGCTCATAATTACAGAAATTCCATATCAGGTTAACAAGGCAACCCTCGTGGTTAAAATTGCTGAACTTGTCAATGAAGAGAAAGTCACTGGAATCAGTGATGTTCGGGATGAGTCGGACCGTAATGGATTGCGCATTGTGGTGGAACTGAAAAAAGATGCCATTTCCAATGTCGTTCTATCAAAACTCTACAAATACACCCCGCTTCAGACCTCATACGGGGTCAATAACATTGCTCTTGTAAATGGTAAGCCCGTTCAACTCAACCTCAAAGACCTTATTCACCATTTTGTTGATTTTAGGATTGAGGTGGTTGTTCGAAGGACGCAGTACGATCTGAAAAAAGCGGAAGATAGGGCTCATATCCTCGAGGGATTGCTCATTGCCCTGGACAACCTCGACGAAGTCATCGCGCTTATTCGCGCATCCAAAACTGTAGATGAGGCACAGGAAGGGCTGATGTCAACCTTTGAATTGTCAGAGATACAGGCAAAAGCAATTCTCGACATGAGGCTGCAGCGCCTTACCGGCCTGGAGCGTGAAAAGGTTAAAAATGAGTACGAGGAATTGCTTGAGAAAATTGAGTACTACAAGAAAATACTCGCTTCCGAAGACCTGCAAAAAGAAATAGTTAAAGAAGAACTTCAGGAAGTAAAGGAAACTTTCGGAGACGAGCGAAGAACAGAAATTTCTCTTGACGGCGGTGACATCAGCATCGAGGATATGATCCCCAATGAAGATGTGGTTGTGACAATCAGTCATTTAGGTTACATCAAACGAACCAAGGTCACTGAGTACAGAACCCAGGGTAGGGGAGGTCGTGGCTCGCGCGGAAGTAAAACTCGTGATGCCGATTTTGTTGAACACCTGTTTTCTGCCAGGACCCACGACAACTTGCTCCTCTTTACAGAGAAAGGTAAGTGCTTTTGGCTTAAGGTTTACGAAATACCGGAAGCGTCAAAGAGCAGCTTAGGACGCGTAATCCAAAATATCATTCAATTGCCAAAAGACGACCGGGTCAAGGCTTACATTAAAGTGCAAGATCTCGAGGATGAGGAGTTCATCAACAACAATTACATCCTTTTTGCTACCTCTTTCGGTGTAATTAAGAAAACGCTTGTTGAGAGTTTCTCAAGGCCGAGATCCAATGGAATTACAGCTATTACCATCCGAGAGGGAGACAGCCTTCTAGAGGCTAAGTTGACTAATGGCAACTCCGAGGTTATGATGGCCAATCAAAATGGCAGGGCCATCAGATTTCACGAATCTCATGTGAGATCAATGGGACGAACGGCTGCCGGTGTCCGTGGAATTAGGCTGGACGACGATATAGATCGCGTTGTGGGTATGATCGTAGTGGATCCGGATGACCCACGGCAAACTGTGTTGGTGCTGTCCGAAAAAGGGAATGGAAAGCGGTCGCTGGTCGATGACTACCGCATAACCAATCGTGGCGGAAAGGGTGTAAAAACCATGAACGTCAATGATAAAACCGGTAAATTGATTGCCATTAAGGCCGTAACAGATGACCAGGACCTGATGATCACAACCAAAAAAGGTGTCATCATCAGGATTAAGATGCAAGACCTGCGGGTTATGGGACGAGCGACTCAGGGAGTGAGGGTGATCAGGCTCAATAATGGAGAGTCAATTGCTGATGTGACGGTTGTAGATAACAATACCGATGAGGAAGAAGAGTAATTTCAGGACCTTTGACTCTAGTTTTTTGGAGTTTTAGGAACAATTGCATCCCTTCTTCGATGTTATAATATTGTCAAACTAAAACATTACAACAATGAAAACTTTTTTCATCATTTCGATAAGTTTGCTTCTGTGTGTACCCTTTGAAGCCATTGCTCAGGATACGAGAAGACTTATAAGACAAGCTTCCAGAGAGCTCAACCGGTTCAACCTGGACCCGACGACTAATATGGAAAATCTGCAAGAAGCCAGAGACCTTATAACGGAAGCCCTAAATACCGAAGAAGGTCAAAATGAGTTTCGCGCCTGGCAAACTCAGGGAGAAATTCACAATGCCTCTTTGGTTTTTCAGATGACATTGATCCAAATGGGTGAACTGGAGGCATTTCAAGACCCCAATGAAGCAATGATAGCTTCCCGCGCATTTCAAAATTCTCTTGAATTGGCTGACCGGAGGCACGAATTCCGCGATGCCCTGGATGGATTGACTGAAACAGCGGGCCATCTTGGGTTTATCGGCAATACCTACATCAATAATCAGCAATTTGCTGAAGCCTTTACTCCGTTGAACGAAGTGTACGTAATACACAATTTGCTTCTGGAAAACGACAGGGATCCCATATTTGAGGACGATGCTGAACTCTACAACCACGTATATGTAATGGGTATTACTGCATTGCAAGCCGGTCAGAGAGAAAGCGCTGAAGAGTATTTGAAAATGCTTTACGAAAAGCGCTATGAAGAGCCCAGAGTGTACACAACTTTGTTTGAGTTGTTTATAGGTGAGGACGAAGAAAAAGCACTAGATTTCCTGGAAGCAGGTAAAGAGGTAGATCCGGAAAATATTGATATTCTCTATGCGGAAATTAATTATTTTATTCAACAAGACGACTATGAGCAGTTGCAGGAAAAACTGACTATAGCAATTGAGAAAGATCCGGACAACCACACGCTGTACAATGTACTTGGCAACGTCTTTATGAATCTGATGTCCGATGCTATGGATGAGGGAGACTCACTGGCTACCGAAGAGCATTTTGAAACTGCACTAGAATACCTCAATACAGCCACTGAATTGGAACCTGATTTTTTTGAACCCTATTACACCATCGGTTCCATGTATTTTAACCGGGGAGCAGTACTTACGCAGAAAATGAATGACCTGGGAATGTCCAGGGAAGAGCAGGCTCTCTACGATGAGTTGAACAAGAAGTCTATGGAATACTTTAGTACAGCACTTCCATATTTTCAAAAATCTGAAAGTCTGGAACCAAATGATGCAACTACACTCATGGCATTGAGAGAGGTTTATGCTCGAAAACAGGACTTTGATATGGTTCAGGAATTTGCAGACCGACTGCAGCGACTTGAAGCAGGGGAAAAGATTGAACAGCCCTATTTTGAAATGGATTAATGTCGCCTCGAAAGCATAAAGAATTGTTTAGATAAAGAAAGAAGGGGAGTTCGCTCCCCTTTTTTTATGGAAAAATTTCTGCAGATTGAATGAAAGAATTCCAATCGACGTTATAAAATGGTTGGTGGAACATTCAGACAATTGTGAAGTCAAGGCCTGTTACAATCCTGCTGACACCACATTTTATGTGGTACAAAGCAATTTGTGCCTCTTTTGAAAATGATTGAATTTGCGCTGAAACAAGTGGTAACCTATTTTCTAAACTCTTACGATTGGCTTGGTTCTTAACGCATTAACTCCAAATATTGATTTATGAAAAAAATATTGAAAATTGCGGGCTTCTCATTTTTGGGTCTGATTGTCCTGCTAGTCGTACTGCCCATTTTGTTCAAAGGCCAAATTACTGAGGCGGTTAGAACAGAACTCAATAAGCAATTGGATGCCACGGTCGAATTTGATGACGTGGGTATTTCTTTGATCCGCAATTTCCCCAATTTGAACTTCCGCCTCTACGGGCTTTCCATCGAGGGCAAGGGGGACTTTGAGGGCACCACGCTTCTCAGTGCAGATTACATTGGATTTACATTCAATCTGGCATCCCTCTGGAGGAGAAATACACCCTATGAACTGAGACGGCTGGATATTGACGGGCCAAAAATTCACCTAATCACTTTTGCAGACGGTCGGGCAAATTACGATATACTACCCAATGGGGATTTGGATGAAGCCCCTGATTTAGAGGAGGAAGGAGATTCTCCCGGTGTGGATTTTTCACTTCGCGCCTATCGGATTACCAACGGGCACCTGATTTACGACGACCGAATGAATACCACCTATGCAGAGCTTAAGGAATTCAACCACAGCGGATCCGGTAATTTTGCAGAAGACATTTTCGACTGGTCAAGCAGTACCCAGATTGGAGCTACATCAGTAAACTACGGAGGTGTAGGATACCTCAGGTCTGTGCCCTTAAACTGGGATTTAGAACTCGGAGTGGACCTTCAGCAAAATGTATTGCACATACTGCAAAATGACCTCAGCCTAAGTGAACTCAAGCTCGACCTTAGCGGGCTTGTTCGATTCCCCGAGAATGATAATCTCTATCTCGACCTGGTCCTCAATGCTCCCGGGAATGAGTTTAGAGAGTTGTTCTCCGTTTTACCCATTGCCACACTGGCTGATTTGGACGAACTTGAGGCCGCAGGAGAATTTGGCCTGAATGCAGAGGTGAAGGGCGAATTTGATGAGGAAAATGAGCTTTATCCGCCCTTTGTTTTCACAGCCATGATTCAGGAGGGTATGGTTCGCTATCCCGCAATGGAACTGCCACTGGAAGCTATCAATCTCGACCTGAATGTCCAAAGTCCTGAACCGGATTTGGACGCCATGACAGTTGATTTAAGCACCTTTTCCTTTTCCGCCTCCAACAATCCGTTCAGCGGATCACTTTTTGTGAGCACACCAATTTCTGACCCGACAATTCGAAGCAACCTCAACGGCATTCTGGATCTGGGAGTAATTTCCCAAATTTTTCCCGTGGAGGGAATGGAGGAATTGGCCGGTAGGATCAGCGCAGCTCTGGATGCTAATTTTGCCATGTCTCAGGTGGACGCCGAGGCATGGGATGACATGGATTTCAGCGGTGAATTCAGTTTCAACAACATTGTTTCCAGAATGGAGGGTATGCCAGCCATCGAAGTTCCTGAGGGCGGATTGTCTCTCAATAAGAACAGCTCACGCATAGCCAAAACGGTCCTCAAAATTGGATCCAGTGATCTGGAGTTGGAGGGTGATTTCAACAGTCCTTTGGTCCTATATTCCGGCGAAAATGCTTTTGCCGGAAATATGAGGGTCAAGTCCCAATTGCTGGACATAGACGACCTGATGGCCGGATTCATTACCGAGAATTCTGGAACAACACCAACAGTAACAGACACCAGCGCTAAAATAAGCCCATTTTTCAATGTAGATATTGATCTGAATGCAGATATGGGCCGAATCGTCTTTTCACCCTACGACATAAGAAACCTGAAGGGTGAATTAAACCTCAAGCCCCAATTACTGACCGCCTCCTCTGTTGCTCTTCTTCTCAATGACAGCGATATCGAGGGCGAGGTTTCCATTCAAAACTGGTATGAATTTGCCATGGCGGATGAGCGTATGACAGTCGATGCCAATGTCAGGGCAGGAACCCTGGATTTAGTGAAATTGATGCCACCTGCTGATAGCGACGGTGAATCTGATGAGAAAGAGGATGAAGTGGAGGAAAGCCAGGCCCAGGTGCCTCCCTTTAAGTACAATATCCACGTGAACGCCAGGGCCGACCGGGTGCTTTATGATCCCTATGAACTTACCAACCTAACGGGCCGGGCTTATCTAACAGAAAGAGACATTCACATTGAAAGTTTTCAATCAGCGATCTATGGAGATGTGTTGTCGGGTAGTGGATTTATCGGAAATTATATGAATTATGTGTATTTGGGTGAAACACTTACCGGTGAGATGGATATCAGAACCCGGGGTCTCAATTTAAATAAATGGATGGAGGGCATGATGTCAGAAGAGCAAAATGTGCCTCCCGAAGAGGTCAATACAGATGAATTTGAGCCCATCCTGGTTCCGGACAACATCGACTTTGGAATTCGAGCTGACCTTGGATCCCTGGCTTATTTTGACATGAATTTTAGAAATGCCAAAGGTGCCATGGAAATTAAGGGAGGTGCGGTCGAGATAGAGAGTTTTACCGGTGATCTGCTCAATGGAAGACTTGGTTTCTCAGGTGTGTATGACACCTCTGATGAGACACCCTCTACCAGCATGGAACTCAATCTTGAGCGACTTGATATTCCATCTTCATTCACCAATATCGCGACCCTTGCATCCATTGCCCCCATCTTTGAATACATGAATGGATTGTTTTCAAGTTCACTGGTCATGGCGACAGACCTCGGACCTGGAATGATGCCGGTCTGGTCCTCCTTCAATGCGGAGGGTATGGTGAAGACCATCGATGCTTACATTGTGAACTTTCCTCCGCTTAAATCGGCAGCAGAACGGCTTCAATTTGACCTTTTTGACAGACTGGATCTGAATAATACCGAAAACTGGTTCGAAATAGTGAACGGTACACTGGATTTGAAACCGGTCACACACAAAGTCAGAGACACCGAATTAGAATTCAGCGGTCAACATTTAATAGGAGGTGATATGGATTATGTGATCAATGCATCCATACCACAGGATGTACTTGGCACCGGTACAGTAGGAGCTGCGGTAACTCAGGGACTGGACTTTATTCGCTCACAAGCCGGGGAAAGAGGTGTTGACCTGGGTGACGGTTCCCATGTAGATGTCGCCATCACGCTGAAAGGAAGACTCAGAAATCCGGATGTGGGTGTCCGGGTACTGGGAGTTTCTGCCGGTGATGGAGACCGCTCCCCAGCCAGAGATCGCCTAGATGAAGAGAGAGAAAGAGCCAGGGAAAGAGTGGAAGAAGAGGTGGACGAGGTGCGCGAACAAGTGAGGGAAAAGGCTGCAGCCATTGAAGACTCGCTACGCAGGGTTGCTGAAGAAACGGAAGAGGAAATTAGAAAACGGGCCAGGCAAGAAGCCGAAGATCGTATCAAGGGAATTCTGGGGGGTGACCGCACAGAATCGGACACCACAGCAGAAAAGAAAGATACGACCGAGGATATTCGCGACCGAATTCGGCGAATCAACCCCTTTGGCAGAGGTCAAAATAACGGGGGATGATAAGAGGATTGTTGAATAAACAACTCTTTACTGCTCTCTACCTGACGGTGTCTTTTTCACTTGTAGCTGCTTTGAATCCTGCTCAATCGTCAGCGCAGGAGACGGCTTTTGATTACATTGACTTCACCCGGTGCGATTCTCTGAAAGGTTGGATGAGTCCATTGCGCTTAGCTTACACGGTTGATTATTACGATCTACGTGTACAGATATGCGAACAAGAAAAGACCATATCAGGCACCAACGAAATTCAATTCACAGCCGCGGATTCCTTTGATAAAATTCAGATAGACCTGCATGAGAACATGGAAATCGACAGTATTGTATTTCAAGAGGATCATCTTGAATACAGCCGGGAATGCAGCGCTGTTTTTGTCCGGTTCCCAAAAGTAATGAAGGGATACAAAGGTCGGTTTTTAGTTGGGTTTAGCGGTAGTCCTGTAGTGGCTTCAACACCACCCTGGAGCGGAGGAGCTGTTTGGGCCCGTGACACAGGAGGTGACCCCTTGTTTGCAATCACATGTCAGTCTGAAGGAGCCAGTCTTTGGTGGCCCTGTAAAGACCATCTCTACGATCAGGCCGACAGTATGTTGATTACACTTACGGTCCGGGAAGAATATGTGGCTATTTCCAATGGCTCTTTTGTGAAAAAGCAGGAAGCTGAAATGCCGGGTTGGAAGGAATGGACATGGAAGGTGAATTACCCTATTAGCAATTACAATGTGACCTATTACGCCGGAACATACAAACACCACAGGGATTGGTTTTTCAGCATTGGAGGGGACAGCATAGTTCTTGATTACTACGTACTGCCAGAAAACTACGAAATTTCTAAAACGCACTTCAAACAGGTTCACGACGTCCTTGAGGCCTTTGAGTATTATTTTGGACCATATCCTTATCCAAAGGATGGTTACAAATTGGTGGAGAGTCCTTATCTCGGCATGGAACATCAAACTGCCATAGCATATGGGAACCTTTATCGACCGGGCTATCTCGGCAGACGAACATTACCAGAACTCGATTTTGATTACATTATCTTGCATGAAACCGCTCACGAGTACTTTGGCAACAGTGTAAGTTGTACCGATCTGGGTGATATGTGGATTCAGGAGTCTTTTGCCACCTACATGGAAGCATTATTTGTGGAGTATCACCACGGAAAAACCACGGCGGAGGAATACCTCGGAGTGCAAAGGCACCAAATTCTCAATGTTCAGCCTGTAGCCGGTCCTCTCAATCTAAATTTTCACCGATACAGGATAGGTAATGATCAATACTTCAAGGGGAGCTGGGTATTGCACACCCTGCGGCACTATATCAATGATGACCAAAAGTGGTGGAGGATGCTGAATGCAATTTACAATCGATTCGCCTACCAAACTGTGGACCGCCACGAATTGCTGCCATTAATCAGTACACTAGCAGGGGAGGATTTGGACTGGTTCTTTCACCAATACCTCCACCGCGGACCACTCCCGAATTTTGAAATTGAGGCAAAAACTACCGGCGAGGAACTGCTGCTCAGGTTCCGCTGGACAAATGTGCGATCTGATTTTCGCCTGCCGGTTAAAGTAGAACTCCCGGACGGTAGCATTGAATTACTCCATGCTACATCCGAATACAACACCCACTTACTGAATGACCTGGACTGGAGGGACATTCGCATCATGAGTGAAACCTTTTTGGCCGACTGGGAGTGGGTCCACTGAAATGCTATTTCTCAATCAATTTATTTCAAGACCGATCTGAACCTAACCCAATTCCCGGGATTTATCCGTAAATTTTTTCCAACAAGGCTGCCAACCTGATACCACCGGCAATCAGTCGCTCTTCCACAATGTGGTAATTGTCGTAAATATACTGAAATCCGAGGCGTCCGTTGTCAGGTTTGTCGTAGATGTAGGGTCTGAGTTCGGCGTTTTCCACCAGCCAGTCTGATATTTTAGCAGATTCGTATTCTTTTACCAAATCAGGAGTGATTCTGCGCTGGAGTTCTGCGGCCAATTCCGAAAAACTCATCCGGTTGCTCTCCACAAGATGGGTGTCCCAAACCCGATGGAGGTTTGTTGATTCACCAAACCAATAAACGGGTACATCATTGCCGCCGCGGTCTCCCGGTTGCCCTACATGCAGGGGTTGGTGCAGGTCGCCCACAATGTGAATTAGCATGCGCAGTTGATCGCGCTCCTCCTCAGGGCTCAATTTGCCCCCTTTTAAATTCTCTTTTAGCGTCAATAAGGCGGAAAAAGCATCGCCGGTCTCCTCCTGAATGGTGGGATCGTATTTTCCATCCACAGTGGTGACCCAATGCCAGGTACGCGTGTAGTCATAAGATGTATCCGAACGTATCCTGTCCATCCAAATCCCCACACCAGCAATGGATTCTCTTTGCAAAACCTCATCGACTCTTTCGAGAGTTGAAGTCCGCATCTGCCACTCTGCAATCTGACCTATGGTGTAGTGTCCAATAGGGCCCCAGGCCAATGCCTGACTGGCAAACAAAATTATAATTCCAATAGGAAATAAGCGGTACATTAACTTTATCATCTCTACCTGTTTTAGTCAGGTAAAGATACCATACTTTAGCTTATCAAAGAATGCGGGTAGAGATTTAAGGGTAAATTAATGACCCTAAACCTACTCACCACCTCCGAGAAAGATGCGGAATGCAACTCTTAAACCAATCGAATTTTCATCATCAAAGGACATATAAAAAACTGATGGCTCCAGAGCCACAGAGGGAGATAAAAAGCTGGTGTAACCAACTGAAATATCATAACCGCTAACCGACCTACTGTCATCAAAAAATCCTCCCTTTTCTTTTATATTTAACCATGTATATTGGAATTGCGGAAATAAGCCTTTGTAAATATAAT
>PWJP01000289.1 GCA_003559985.1 Saprospirales bacterium | reverse complement strand
AATGCCGAACTCAACGGCATAGAAAACGTATCCTTTTTTACCGGGGAGGTTGAAAAACTACTTGACCCATCCTTTTTTGAAAAGGAGGGACATCCGGATGTGATTATTGTGGACCCTCCGAGGGCAGGCCTACATCCTGCTGTGGTGGATGCCATTTTGCAAACATCGGTGGAGAAAATGGTTTATGTCAGTTGTAATCCGGCTACACAGGCCCGCGACATTGGACTTTTGAAAGAAAAGTACGAACTGGTCAGCCTCCGTACCGTGGATATGTTTCCCCACACCAGTCATATTGAAACGGTAGCTCTGTTGAAGAAGCGCCCCTCACAATCCTAGAAAGTGCTCCTTTTTACCTACATTTTCAACAAATGCAAATTTCCAGATGAAGAGGTCCGACAAATCAACCAATGGTGAACAACCTTCCAATGTCGAATTGTTCATGGCACTCAGAGACGAAATCAAGCCCTATATTCCGCTTTTGAGCAAAGCCTCAGATGAGATTATTAAAAGTGAGGTGTCAAAATATCCCATTTTTGCACTATCCAAAGAGGAAATTCCATTTGGGGTTAAGTTGGTAGTAAAGGGTGGCCGCTCAGGATCCTGGAATGTCAATGCCAGTATGCTGGAGGAATTTGTGGGTCGCAAACTCATTCTCGAGGAAAATGCGCCAGAATTCATATCCACTTACAAAGACCCGCAGACCTACCTCTGTTTGTTTGTGTTGAGTGAGCTCGGTGCACAGTTTATTTTCATTCCCCGGAAGTTGCAAGACTAAAGAACCATTTCCAACACTAAAAAACAGCAGCAATGAAAGGAATTATTTTGGCAGGTGGACTTGGAACCAGGCTTTATCCATTGACTTTGGCGGTGAGCAAGCAAATGATGCCTGTTTACGACAAGCCGATGATTTATTATCCACTCTCTACGCTCATGTACGCGGGAATCAGAGAGATTTTGATAATCTCCACTCCACATGATCTGCCACATTTTAAAAGGCTTTTGGGAGACGGTTCTGAGATTGGTTGCAGCTTCTCCTATAAAGAACAAGCCGAACCCAAAGGTCTGGCTCAGGCTTTTGTAATTGGAGAGGAGTTTATCGGTAACGATTCTGTAGCGCTCATTCTGGGCGACAATATTTTTTATGGAAACGGAGTGCCCGAATTGCTGCGTGAGTGTGCCAATCCGGTAGGAGGCTATGTGTTTGCCTATCGGGTTTCCGATCCGGAGCGATACGGTGTGGTTGAATTTGATGATCAATTTAGGGCCATTTCAATAGAGGAGAAACCCGAAAAGCCCAAGTCTGATTTCGCTGTACCCGGGCTCTATTTTTACGACAACAATGTCATCGATATTGCCAAAAATCTGGAACCCAGTAAGCGTGGTGAATATGAGATCACTGATGTCAATAAACACTACCTGGAAAAGGGCCGACTCAAAGTTGGTGTGCTGGGCCGGGGAGTGGCCTGGTTGGATACCGGAACCCACGAATCTCTGATGCAGGCCGGACAGTTTATTCAGGTGATTGAAAAGAGACAGGGGTTAAAAATCGGCTGCATTGAAGAAGCTGCCTGGGAAATGAAGTTTATCGATGATGCACAACTCGCAAGGCTTGGGAAAAAGTACGAGAAAAGCGGCTACGGGGTGTACCTCATGTCACTGTTGAAAAAGTGGGAGTGATTCTCCCTTCAGGAAGGTTTAAACATGCCCGCATCCCGGGATGGATTTCGCCCCTCAAGGCATTCTATGATGAGTTGGGGGAAGTATTCGGGACTGCATCCAAAGACCGGAATGTCGAGCCCTGATATTAGCCCTGCCAACTCCCGGTTGTAATCGGGCTGCCCATCATCATCCAGTGCCGTCAGGCAAATGCATTTGGTTCCTCTGTTCTTATGAAATTCTAATTCTGAAACCACTCTTGATGGAGCGTAAAGGTCATACAGGTCACTGATGAGAAAGAGCAGAGACTCCGCGGGGTTGTCCATTGTGCCCCGGGCGTATTTCAGCGCCATTGGAATATCTGTTCCACCTCCCAGCTCCAATCCAAAAATCAATTCTACAGGGTCGTCCAGCTCATCGGTTAGGTCTGCAATTCTGGTGTCAAACAGCACCAAATGGGTTTTTAAACTCGGTAGCCGGGCGAGAATCCCCGCATAAATTCCCGCATAGACCAGCGAGTCACACATCGAGGCACTGGAATCTACCAGGATTGTGATTTGTTTGAAACGCTTGCGGTTTCGCTCAAAGGAGTAAATTTTTTCAGGGATGATCTTTCCGGTTTCCGGATTGTAGTGTTTTAAGTTCATCAGCAGAGTCTTTCGCCAGTCCAGGTCTGAAGCTGTGGGTGTTTTCCTGCTAGAGCGATGGGTGAGGTAGCCCAGAATGGCTTTTTCTGCTTTGGGCTGCAGTTTCTCTTCTATTTGCCGGACGATGCGCTCGATCAATTCACGGGCGGCATCTTTTGTTTTTTCAGGCAAAGACCCCTTTAAGGCGAGAATACTGGATACCAATTTGATGTCGGGCTCTATCTGGTCGGCAATCTCTTTTTCGGTGAGCAATTCAACCAGTCCTAGCCGCTCGATGGCATCCAGTTGAATCATGCTGACGACTCTGGTTGGAAAGTAGCGCCTCACATCCTCTAACCAGGTGTGGACCCTGGGGTAAGCAGTTCCCAGTCCGGCTGTTCTACGGCTTTTTCTACCGTAAACTCCCTCAAGCGCCTGGTCCACTTTTTTCTCGCGTTTATCAAGATCCACCGAATTACCGGGGTCTGAATCCTGTCCGAGAATCAGCCTCCACCTGTTTGCCGGGTGATTGCGTTCAGTTTCGGTCATGTGCGGACATTGGTTATTTTGAGACCAAACTCGCTATCCAGAGTAAAATTATGGCTCCAAAAGCTGCAGTAATCAGGGAAGGGACAAATCCATCTCCCGCCTGAAATCCCAACAGGGAAATGACCCAGCCGCCAATAACTCCGCCGATGATCCCAATCAGGATGTTGATTAGTAAGCCGGACCCACGACCTTTGTACAATACCGAGGCTATCCAGCCTGCAAGTGCTCCGATGAGAATGAAATACAAAAAACCCATATTGATATTTTTTATTACTCTGGTAAAGATACTAAACGTTGGCCAGAATGCGGGCGGCCTCCTCCTGATTGCCCCCGGCAAGGGATCTTTTAGCCAGCAAGTGGATGCTTTGAATTCTGTACGGCCCCTCTGCCGCATCAATTCTCTTCAATAACTCACCACTCAATTTTTCTCTCGCTTCCGATTTCTCCGGCCATTTTTCAAGTCCTGCCAGCAAGCCTAATTCATTGCCTGTCATATTTGGGCTGTGTTTTACGTGGTCGGGAAGTTGGTCAAATCCGATGGAAAGGCGGGTAACAGGTTGAACAATGGTTTGGATGGCATCGCCACTGGCTCTGGTGTAATAAGCCCGGCCCATTCTCCCCATCAGGTCCATTTTGTGTGGATTTATTCGGTTGTCGTCCACTACATTTTCATCCAGGTGAACCCTCAGAACCCTGCAAATTATCAAATGACCCGCACCACCGTGTTTTCCCAGTGTTTTTATTTCCTCCATCCTGCACTCCATGTGCGCGGGGGATTCTTTGACTCTTGGAGGTGCAACCAGATCAGAGGGAAGGGGAGTCAGACCCGATTTTTCAAACTCATTGACCCCTCTTGGAAACTGAATCGAGCTCACCGCCATTTGCCGGACTATGGAGTGTGAAACGGCATTAATCACGGCCTCTCCGGTTTTTTCAATGTTGTGCAGTGTGTCCTTGGTGGTGTTGTCCAGTACCCTCCTGTTGGATGAAAAAACAACGATGGGAGGATTGGAACTGAAAGCATTGAAAAAGCTGTAAGGCGCCAGATTGGGCACCCCATTCTCATCTACTGTGCTCACAAAAGCAATGGGTCTGGGCGCCACAATGCCGAGTAAAAATTGGTGCAGGTCTTTGGTCTTTGTCTCTTCGGGATTGATCGTTATCATCTGAAATTGTTTTATCTGCAAATGTATCTAAAAAGTTTATTATCAAAGGATATGGCAAAACCCTTACCTTTGCAAACATTTGGTAAGACGGGCGGTTTAGTTCATTTGAACTTTTCATCTTACGTGCCTGAGCATCAGAATGCCGGACAGGAAAATTGGCTTTTGTCTGATTCTGTAGCATCAGATGAAATTGTATGTAAGCGCTTGCAATTGGGATCGTTTTAAAACGGTTAGTAATTACTATTCAATTCCGGGCCATGGACTTTATCGGAAAAAAGTGGTGACACAATTTAGCCCGTCTTGAAGCAGATTTTAATCCCGGGGTCGCGGCTTGAAAATATTGGTTTAACAATTAATTGAATACACCATGGTAAAAAACGTAGTATCTGTTGCTGTAATCCTGATCTTGGGGGTCATGGTTTGGTACTGGTTCGGGAGGACCGAACTGGTCTTTGGAGATGAAATGCCCGATGTGACTTTGAGCGGAAAGGGTTACGAATTGGATTTGATCGACCTCAAGGGCAACTATCTTTTGGTTTACTTTTGGGGTAGCTGGTGTGGTCCGTGCAGACAGAAAAACCCAAAACTCGCCGAGTTTTATAAAGATATAAAGTCCGGTTCAGATTACGCCTGGGCAGATGATTTTGAAGTGATTTCCATTGCGCTGGAAACGAGGGGGGAGGCCTGGATAAGGATTGCTGAGCAAGCGGGATTTTCCTGGCCCTACCAATTCGTAGAACCCAGGTTTGGGAACCACCCTGCCTACTACGGATTTGGGGTCAATAGCATCCCATCATCCTTTTTGATCAATCGGGAAGGGAAAATTGTTGGCGCCAATCCAAGTCTCCGTAACATACCCCGCATGATCGAGCGACTTGAAAACAACTGACAATATGACCACTTTTGCGGTGTGGCAAAGAAATTGATGAATAACTGGTCAAAAAGTATTTGTATGGCAAAAAAGAAGAGGGAACAAGAGCAGCCCGAAGAAAATCACCAGTCAGAGAATATTCAAAATGGCAATGGAGCCGAAAAAATTGGTGAGACTAAAGAAGGAGGGTCAGGTGCTTCCGGAGAAAATATTAAAGCCGATGTCGAGCAGCTAAAAGAGGAAGTGGAGCAGTTGAAGCAGGATATAGAAGAAAAAGATGATAAGCACCTTCGACTGCTGGCTGAGTTTGACAATTATCGCCGTCGGAGCAGCAGGGAAAACCTCGAATTGAGGAAAACAGCTTCGGAGGACATTTTGGCAGACCTCCTGCCGGTCTTGGATGATTTTGACAGAGCTCTCAAGGTGATTGATGAAAAGGGAAAGGACGACTCTGTAGCCGAGGGTGTCAAATTGGTCCACTCCAAGTTGATTAAAACGCTAAAGGCCCGGGGATTGGCCGAAATGGACACTGAAAAAGCAGAATTTGATCCCGACTTGCACGAAGCTTTGACAGAAGTGCCAGCACCCGAGAAAAAGATGAAAGGGAAAATTGTGGATACCATCGAGAAGGGATATATGTTGAACGACAAGATTATTAGATTTGCGAAAGTGGTTGTTGGCAAATAATAACCACAGAAAAATGATTCATGGCTAAAAGAGATTATTACGATATACTGGGTGTGAGTAAGGATGCGGATGCGGATGCCATAAAAAAGGCATACCGGAAAGTAGCCCTGAAGTACCATCCCGATAAAAACCCAGACAATAAAGAAGCGGAGGAAAAATTTAAGGAAGCTGCCGAAGCTTACGAAATACTTCGCGACCCCCAGAAAAAAGCCAGATACGACCGCTATGGTCACGCCGGTGTCGATCCCAATGCCAACTTTGGCAGAGGAGGCGCCAGAGGTCATGGCGGCATGACAATGGAGGATATCTTTGAGCAATTTGGCGATGTCTTTGGAGAGGGTGGAAGCCCATTTGAATCCTTTTTCCGCGGAGGAAGAGGCGGAAGGGGGCAGAGAGCAGGTGGCAAAAGGGGTAGCAATCTTCGTGTCAAAGTATCCCTGTCACTGGAAGAGGTGGCAAAGGGAGTGACGAAAAAAATAAGGGTCAAAAAACAATTGACCTGCGATCAATGCAGTGGAAGTGGTGCGAAGGATAGCAGTTCTAAAAAGGGTTGTACCACTTGCGGTGGATCGGGTTATGTGCGACAGGTCCGAAATACTTTTTTGGGCCAAATGGCCACCACCGCTGTCTGCCCGGCCTGTAACGGTCGCGGAGAAGTGACCACAGCCAAGTGTTCTAAATGCCGTGGTGAAGGTCGTGTGTTCGGGCAGGAAACCATCTCAATAGATATTCCCGCCGGTGTAGAACAGGATATGCAACTCAATATGAGAGGAAAGGGTAATGCCGGAATGAACGGTGGACCAGCCGGTGATCTGCTCATCCACATCGAGGAAAAACCACACGATTATTTTAAGCGGGATGGAAAGAACCTGTTGTACGATCTCTATTTGAACTTTGCCCATGCTGCATTAGGGACATCCGTGGAAGTTCCTACACTTGACGGCAGGGTCAAAGTGAAAATTCCCGCGGGAACACAGGCCGGTAAAGTTTTTCGGCTAAAAGGCAAAGGACTGCCATCTATTCAGAATTACGGTACAGGCGACCAACTAATTTATGTGAATATTTGGACGCCTAAAAAACTGACCGACGAGGAGCGAAAAATAATGGAAAAGCTCAAAGACATGCCGAACTTTTCGCCCAATCCGGGCAAGTCCGAAAGGGGATTTTTTGAAAAGATGAAAGACATGTTCTCCTGATGGCCGGTAATCGACTTAATTTTCTCTATCTGCTTTTTGCTGTCCTGTCGGTGGCCATGCTGCTCTCTTCCTGTGGAGAGCGTGCCAAGTTCTCCAATTCGGTAGAATTTCCGGAGGGTATATGGAGCTACGGCGACGACTTTGAAAATGTTTTTGAGGTGCCCGATACCAGCGGCAGATTCAATCTGGTACTTGATATCAACCACAGCCGCGATTACGCTTTTCAGAATGTATATGTAAATATCCATACCCATTTTCCCGATGATACGGTTGTGACCGATATGCTTTCCATTGATTTTGCCGATCGCTCCGGGGCATGGCACGGAAACTGCAGAGGTGACAATTGCAACCTCCGGGTATTTTTGCAGCAAAACATCAAGTTCAGAGAGGCTGGAGAATACAATGTGGTTTTTGAACAGTTTACAAGACGTGAAGACCTGACGGGTATCAATAGAATGGAGTTCAAGGTGCTACCGAGAGAGTAAAGTTTCCATAAATCCTATCAGGGATTTTTATCCAATCATATTTCTCTTGAGTTTGACAGTTAATTAACGTAAGTAGTTGCAAATGAATTGGTTGTGATTTTGCCGGCGCACTACTTTTTTACATAAAGTATTGATTTATAGTCTCTTGGGGATTCACATCTCTT
>PWJP01000128.1 GCA_003559985.1 Saprospirales bacterium | reverse complement strand
GCCTGAGTGGCCATTATAGAAATACCTATTAACCACCACTGCATATTGCCGTCACCTCGCAGAAAACTCTCCGATGTCTTTACGTGCCGTGTCTTAATTATTCCGTAGGATACTATAAGCGTAAGGGCACTTCCCAGTACAATCCAGTCTATTGGGTTCATCTGCTATCAGGTGTAGTATATCATGAAAAGGTAAAACAGTATGACACAGACCAGATTGACCACTATCAGCCAAATGTAAACATTGGTCCAGCTTCCAAAAATCGGTGGGTCTTCTTCCTTAGCCAAATGATCGGTTTTTAATTCATTCATCGATTCCAAGTGATAAAATGTTTGCGAAAATACGGTATGCACCCGGTACCCCGGCAGGCAATTGTCTGAACCAACTGATTCCGGTGTAAACGTAATATCCATCTCCATATGGGGCAATTAACAAACTCCCGTCTCTGGATGGCTCGCCCGGATCGTTTGAGCCCAATATGGCGGTAAATTCTTCTGCCCATTCATCCGCAAAATACAATCCGCGCTCTTGCACCCAACCGTCAAAATCCTCTGTGGTAATTTCATTGGGGTGGTTTAAGACGGGATGATTGGGGGCCAAAAATCGCACCTCCGCCGTGTGATCGGTAACCCGGTAACGGGAAATATTGAGGTCGAAAGGCGATATTTCATCGGTAACCAGACGAAAGCCGGTATTGTACTGAAGTACCAATATCCCTCCTTGCTCCACGTATTCAAAAAGTCTTTCCTGGGCGAATTCTAACTGGGGAACGGTATTGTAAGCCCTGATTCCCGTTACTACTGCACTGTATTGTGAAAAATCTGTGGTCATCAGGTCATTGGGACCTATCATATCTACCTCGTATCCGATTTGTCTAAGTGCAGAGGGAATGTCATCGCCTGCCCCCATTATGTAGGCAATGCGGTCCGCCACTCTGTCCACATCAACCCTGACGGCTCGCGATTCGGCATGGCTAAGCACATTTAGTTTCGGGATGTAATCGTATTCGATCACAGTTAGAGACCTGTCGTATTTCTGCCCGTCCACCACCGCTTCGAGTTTCAGAATTTCGTCACTGGGATAGGCCGGGGGTATGAGTTTTGTTTTGTAAACCCTTGATTGCCCTTTTCTGGGGAGATCAAAATCCCAACTGGATTCCTCGCTCTCCCAACCCTCGGGCAGAATCAAATTGAGTTGACCGGAAATGCCTGCTTTGGTCGCCCTGACAGAAACCTCAATTTCGCGGGGTTCATTGGAGCCAAAGACAAAATTGCTCTCCCGGAAATTCACTGTAGCTACAGGCAAAATATCAAATCGCTCGTAGATTTCCCCATCTGCCGGATCTACATATTTGTAAATTACAGGAACGCGGTAATCTATCTGCCTACCGTCAATCTCCAGAGTGTAGTCCACGTAGAGGTAGGGCGGTGTTTCCGGTTTTCCCCGCATAGCCTGGTCGTCCACTTGCTGAAGTCCGGCAGTTCCCCTTTTGTCCAGCCAATAAGGAGTAGTGAGACTGGCATCGGCGGGGATATTCATCTTATTAAAAAACCTATAGGCGCGATTGTAGTCCAGTGAGAGTTGCATCGTACTGTCAGGACCCTCGGGATAGTATCTCATTCCGGTGAGTCTTACGTCCGCATCCGAGCGCAGGGTAACTTCTGTGGTGAATTCAACTTCCTCTCCTGCTGCTGCAGACTGTCGGTCTGAAGTGGTTTCCAAAAACAGACCGGTGCACAGCAAAATCAGGTTTTCAACTTCCTCCAATTTTCGCTCTCTCCAAAATTCATCCTCGATTTCAAATATGTGATCGCGCATTTTCAGTAGCGTGCCGAGTGATTTATGTGGTGCGGTATGGTCGTATTCGCGGTCTAACTTTTCTCCCAGTTCTTTGAGCCTTCCGCTCGGATCGACCCTGTCCCAACTGGTTTCTATTCCCTCAAAAATATCTTTTTTCTCCTCCAGTGGTTTTCCCTTCAAAAATTTCATGTAGTCGTTTTGAGTCCCTCGGGTGGAGGCTGCTCCAAAACCCTGGCACTTGTGCATGCTTCTGCTGCGACCTGCAATCTCTGAATTGGATTCTCCCAAAAGTGGGAAATAAACTCCGATATCTGCCACCAACATCTCCGACTTTTCGGCTTCTTCTTCAAATCGGTCCCGGCTGCCAAAAAACCACCAGGATGTATTGAAAAATAGGCGGGAAGGCTGCCAGGGTTCTGTGTATTCGAGGTGGTAGGGGAATGCCTCGGGGTCGTTACTCAAATCAAATGCCTCGTAACCCAATATGGCAGAGGCGGTGTGATGCCCGTGTGTGGGCCTTGGACCGACTTCGTGAAAAAACCTGTTAATCAAAATATCAGGCCTGAGCTTTCGAACGGCCCAAACTACATCGGACAGTGATTCCTCTTTCCCCCAGATGTCAAAGGTCTCTTCCGAATTTTTGCTAAAACCAAAATCCCGCGTGCGCGCAAAAAACTGATGTCCACCGTCTATTCGTCTGGCACCGAGCAATTCCTGCGTTCTGATCACGCCCATCTCGTCACCCAGTTCCGGTCCGATGAGATTTTGCCCTCCGCCACCGCGGGTCGTGGAAATATAGGTCACATGAGCAAGCCTGTGATTGGCCAGCCACGAGATAAGTCGCGTGTTCTCATCATCTGGATGTGCTGCGATGTAAAGTACATTGGCCAGGGTGTTGAACTTCTTTATTTCATGGTGGATTTCCGAAGAAGTATAGGTGGGTGGAACCTGCGCCGACAGTGTGCTTACCGCCAAAAAGGCCGCAAGTAGTAAAAGTACCCTTTTCATACACGGTATTTTGATCAAAGTAATTAAAATGACTGAAAAATTAATTTGTTTGGCAATGATAGGAATAATACCTCAAAGCAAACCAAAAACCCGGGAATTTAGTCTGTTAAAATGCTGCTTTAGGAATTGGACTCCACTGTCTTTGACATTTTAAAAATAATATTTTGACCATCTGAAAAGGCAGGATTGAACAGTAGCTTCCTTTGTATGCTGAGTGCCTTTTAAACAATCACTTCCAGCGATGACTGCACGAGTGGGTTTTCCCGGTTCGCTACATGTGTCAAAAAAAGCGCCGACCCTACGTAAGGGAATCAGGATTTCTTTTTCCAGCCGTAATAGATCAGGTACATGGCGGGCAGTACCAATAGGGTGGCAAACGGGGCAGTGATCATACTTCCCACCACCACCTGTGCCAGTGGCTGTTGTGTCTCTGATCCAATTCCCGTGGCTACGGCTGCCGGAAGCAGACCAATCCCCGCCGCCATGGCGACCATCATCACAGCCCGGAGCCGGAGTTGAGAGCCTTCCAGAACGGCCTCATAAAGGGTCTTACCTTCCCGCCTGAGGTTGTTGATAAAACCAACCAGGACCACTCCATTGAGCACCACGACACCCAGCACACAAATAAATCCTACTGTGGCCGAGATACTCAGGTCAGTGCCGGTAATAATCAGCGCGAGTATTCCCCCGACCAGGGAGAACGGCACCGAAGCCAGCACCAAAATAGGATCGGTCAGGTTTTTGAAGTTGCCGTAGAGTAGAAACAGGATGAGCAATAGAGTTATGGGCACCACAACCATCAACCGCTGCAGGGCAGCCTGAAGTTGTTGAAATTCTCCCGCCCACTCCAGGCGGTAGCCGGAAGGGAATTCCACATTTTGCAGGATACTTTCCTCGGCATCATTTACGGCACTTTGCAGGTCGCGACCCCTCACACTAAAGGCGATTGGAATGTAGCGCGCATTGGCCTCCCGGTAAATAAAGGAAGCTCCCGCCTGGGTGTAAACATCGGCCACCTCCTTGAGCGGGATGTAGCCGGTCCCCGTAGCCACCGGAATCTCCCGAATGGCCTCGGCTGAATTTCTAAATTCGGGTAGGGTTCGCACCACAACATCAAACCGTCTGTCTCCATCCAGTCGTTGGGTCACAGCCTCTCCACCTACCGCTGCCTGAACAATTTTATTTACATCGTTCGTCAAAACTCCGTACCTCGCTGCTCTTTCCCGGTCGATTTCCACCAGCAAATTGGGCTGACCGAGCTTGGTATAGACTGCCAGGTCGGCAATGCCCTCCACATCATTCATGGCTGCTTCTATTTCAAAAGCCAACCTCTCCAGCGTTTCTAAATCTTCCCCAAATACCTTCACCACATTTTCACCCCGAACACCGGCCATTGCCTCTTCCACATTGTCCTGAATGTTTTGGGAAAAGCTGAATGCCACTCCTGAAATTTGGGACAGGGTGTTATCCATATCGCTGATCAGCGTCTCCTTGTCGAGACCCTCGGGCCATTCGTCCATGGGTTTGAGATCGACAAACATATCCACATTAAACCAACTGATGGCCTCGGTACCTTCGTCATCCTGTCCGAGCTGACTGACAACTGTGGTAACCTCCGGGTGATTTTCCAGTATCAATACCCTCATCTCATCCACCAGTTCCTCGGCTTTGGTAAATGAAATACTGTTAGGCATGGTTCCTCTGACCCATAGATTCCCCTCCTCCAATTGGGGCATAAATTCTCCACCAATAAAGGGCACGGTGCTCATGGTAGCTGCCAGTACGAGTCCGCTGAGCCCCAGCGTCGTTTTTGGGCGTTTTACACAACCCTTAATCACCGGTGCATAGGCTGCATTGAGCCACCTTACCAGTATGGTGTCTTTGTGGTTTGATTTTCCTTTAAAAAACCACGCAGCCAGGGCGGGCGCATAGGTCAGGGATAAAAACAGGGCCGCAGCAAGTGCAATTCCGTAGGTGATTGCCAGGGGACCAAAAATTCTACCCTCTACTCCCTGCATGGTAAACAGGGGCAAAAAGGCCACGATAATAATGGCCATTGAGAAGAAAATCGGGCCGGCAACCTGTTTTCCCGCTGATATAATGGTTTGCTTTGCGTCTTTTGAATCTTTGATGTCCTTGTTGGACAACCGCCGGTAAATATTCTCAATTATAATCACGGAGGCATCGACGATAATTCCGAAATCCAGAGCACCCATTGATATTAAATTGGCCGAATCCCCCCGCAACACCATAATGATGAAAGTAATTAAGAGGGACAGGGGAATGGATATGGTCACAATAAGTGCGGCCTTTAAATTCCCCAAAAATGCGAGCATGATGAATCCCACCAGTATCATACCTGCGAGCAGTACATGCTGCACGGTGCTGGTTGTCACATTCACTAGATCTGTTCGGTCATAATAGGGGACTACCTTCATTCCGTCGGGTAGGATTCCACCGGCATTGATCTCATCCACTTTGGCTCGCACGCGCTCCAGTGTAGGAAGGGTTTGCTGGCCCCGGTGCATATTGACGATGCCCGTCACCACATCGCCGTCGTAATCGCGCCCCACTTTCCCGAGTGGCACCATCGGGCCTATTCTCACTTCACCCAACTGATAGACATAGATGGGCATGCCGTCTCTTTCTGCCACCATCACATTGGCAATGTCATCAAGCCCTCTGAAAAGACCCACACCTCTTACGTTGTAACTCTGTTCGCCTATATTCAGGTAGTTACCACCCACATTGGAGTTGCTCAATTCAATGGCATCCATTACATCTGAAATGGACACACCGTATGCGATAAGTTTAGTGGGGTCAATTTCCACGTGGTACTCCTTGGTCGGTCCACCAAATCCAACCACATCGATAATTCCCGGAACCTGTCTGAATTGGCGCTCCAGTATCCAGTCCTGGGCCTCTTTCAGCTCCATGGTGGTGTAGCCGTCTCCCACGAGTTGGTAGCGATATATTTCACCCAGGGCCGACCACGGACTCAATTCCGGGCTGACACCCTCGGGCAGATCGACCATTTGCATGCGATTGATCACCTCCTGCCGCGCATCGTAGTAGTCCGTTCCCCATTCAAAATATATCTTGATGTTGGAAAGGCCGAAAAGCGAAATAGACCGGATTACATCCAGCCCGGGTATTCCGTTCAATTCAGTTTCCAGGGGCACTGTGATTTGACGCTCCATTTCTTCAGCAGACCAACCGGGTTGCTGGGCAATAACTTCAACCAGCGGTGGGGTAGGGTCGGGATAGGCTTCGATGTTCAACTCTGAAAAAGCCCAGAGACCCACCAGGAAAACAATTATCGAGGCTGTTATAATAAAGCCGCGCTCGCGGACAGATGCTTCTATTATGTTGTCAATCCATTTCATGGTTTGCAGCTTGATTTGTCGGTTTTATCCAGGTGTTTATTGCTGAGCAGCCAGTCTGTTGTAAACCAAAATGTGTCTGTTAGAGATGATTTTTTCTCCCTCGCTAATTCCGGATTTGAGATAGGTGTTGTCTCCGTTGCGTCTCCGGATCTCCACTTTTCTGATCTCCTGATCACAGTCCGAGTTGAACACGATGACGTAGTACTCGTTTTCGTCAAAAATCAGTGCTCGACTGGGGATTTGCACATAGTACTCTTCATCTTCAGCGTGGAGAAAAATATTGGCAAACATCCCCGGTTTTAGTGTGAAATCCGGATTGGGCAGCTCTACTATCGCTTCCATTGTCCTGCGGTTGGGGTCAATGGTATTGGACATTCTCACGATCTCCCCGCGGAAATCTCTGTCCTGAAATGCAAGCGTCCTAATGGATACCGTGTCTCCGATGCGAATATTGGCAATATCGCTCTCGGACACATTGGCGACCACCCAGACATTTCTCAGGTCGGATATTTTAAATACATGGCCTTCATCGGGACTCAATCTGGTGCCCGGGTTGATATTTCGCTCAACGATAAAGCCGGATTCCGGTGCCCGTATGGTGTAGGACTTTTGATCCTCCTCTATGCCGAGGACCTGTTGTTCCTCGCTCAAACGCTCCAGTTCTGAATCTATGCGTTCAAGCTCTTTTTTGGCTTCCAGCAAATCCCGCTCGGAATAGACGCCGCTTTCATAGAGTGATTCTGCGAGACTAAGATTTCGCTCTGCAAGTCCTCTTTCAGATCGCGCTGAGCGCAAGTCCCGCTTGAATGCAGCAATATCAGGGCTTTGAACGGTGGCCAATACCTGTCCTCGCTGCACCCTGTCACCCATTCTTACATGGACATCGGTAATGATGCCGCCGGCAGTTGGATGTACTCTGAAAACCCTGTCTTTATTGACTTCAATGTTCCCCGGCAAGCTCAACGACCTGACCATTTTTCGCTCGCTGACTTCCTCAATGCTAATACGGTCGATCATCGACTCGGGGAGGCAGTCGTCATCGGCTGTGACATCCGCTTCGGTCACGGGACTCTCTGGTCCATCTCCACAGCCCGAAAGTAAAAGGCCCAATAAACCCAGGAACACAATTGATTTCAAAAGGTGCTTAATTTCCATTTTGGTTGTCTTAAAAGTTAAACTGTAATATGTCTTCTCCCACTGCGAAATTGAGTTCTTCCGCAGCCTTGAAGTAATC
>PWJP01000206.1 GCA_003559985.1 Saprospirales bacterium | reverse complement strand
TGGACGAAAAGGGTTTAACCAGAACTGACCTCGCTAAAAACTTGGGCGTATCTAAAGGGTATGTGAGCCAGGTATTAAATGGAAACAGCGATCACCGCTTATCAAAAATCGTTGCCCTGGCTATTGAATGCGGCAAAGCGCCCTGCATATATTTCCGGGATATAGATAAAGTACTTGAGGACGATTCAAATGACCGGAAACCTGTTCCTGACTTCGATAAGTTTTAAAAATTTCTCGATTTTCGTCAAATTACTACAGATTATATAAGAATTAATGAGTCTGTTGGAGGTAAAGTCTTAGAAAATAAATTTCATGAGGACACTATTCAATATTCTAAGATGACCGATTCATCGAAGTTGGAGAGTGAAGACGAATAGGTTATTAATTGTTTTATGGGAGAAGTTGCTTGATATGCATTTTGAACTGCCTTTATTGGAAGAAATTGAGCTACATTTAGTTAACCCGAAGTTTGTTTTAAAAGATTCGCCTCAATTAGAGGATTACAAATTCAACTTCGGCGTTCATGCGCATTCAACCCCTGATAATTCTTTATTCTTTTTTTTGAGCTTCGGTGTTGGAATTCCGAATGATGAGGACAAAGTAATCTCATTACTTCAAACAACATATCTTTCAGAAATAAAAATTACTGAACCAAAATGGGAACAAGGACCTTATATCAAGTGTGATAAAACTTCAACTGCACATCTACTGGGTATGTCCATTTTAATGGCAAGAGGTTCAATTAATAGGAGGTTAGCAGGTAGTAGTTTATCTGAACTCAAATTTCCGATATTAAGTCCAATGGAATTATTAAAGGAAAACCTAAAAATGGATGATGGCAAATTTATCATCCCTATCTTTGAAGAACAGGCCTCCAAAAAATCATCCTGACTTCTCAATCCCCACAACCTTACCCCCATCCACACCGTTTTAATTACATCATTCACCCTGAAATTTTTAACTATGGGCAAGGAAGTAAAGTTGTTCAAAAGCGAGGAGAGACTCTCCCGCAGTGAGGTCACCCAAATGCTCCGGTCGATCGCGGATAAATTGGACCAGGGAAGTATCCACCTCAAGTCCGGTCAGGACGATATTCAATTGGAAATCCCGGGAAATCTGATACTCGAAATCCAGGTTGAGGAAGAGACCAAAAAGAGCAAAGGCCTTCAACACAGCCTCGAAATCGAACTGAAGTGGTTTGAGGGAGACGAGGGCGCGGAAGGTGCCGGTGGATTGGAATTGCTGTGATTTGGTGCATCCTCTTTTAAAACCCTGAGGGAAATTTCCAACTGAAGATTCTCTAAAAAAACCAATATAGGGGAATCGAGGATAAAGTAGAAGGTTTGGAAAGTTCAAAGTTCGGAAATTACCCACCCCCCAAAGCATTGGGGGGCGGGCAGATTGGATTATTATCTGTAGATACGCACGGCCGTGGGTATTTTACCTCCCATAAATTTCATCACCCATTATTAGATCAATAATTGGTATTGATTTTTTTGTCTCGAAACAAAAAGTAAGAGATATTGAATTTTGCAGCCATTTGTAATATAAAGAGGTTTTCGGAGTGGACTCATGAATTCCTGCGCTCCATATCCATACGCAGTAACACCCCCATCATGGCGCTGAAAACGAGCAGTGATGAACCGCCGTAACTTAAATAGGGTAGAGGAATGCCCACCACCGGCATCAGTCCCATGGTCATCCCAATATTGATGGCAAAGTGAATAAACAAAAAGCCACCGAATCCGTAAGCAAATGCGCGGTCGAAGTCATTTCGCATTCGCTCTCCCATCCTGAAAATCCGTATCATCAAAATACTGTAAATGATGATCAATGCCGAGGCACCGATAAAGCCCTGTTCCTCAGCCACGGTCACAAAGATGAAATCCGTATTTTGCTCCGGCACATAGTTCAATTTGGTGAGCGTGCCATCCAAATATCCCTTCCCTGTCAATCCTCCACTACCTATGGCGAGTTTGGACTGAAAAACATTGTAGAGGGCGCCGCGGGGATCAGAAAGTTCCGGCTGAAGCCATACATTGAGACGGTCTCTTTGATGGGGTAGAAGGACATTGTCAAAAACGTAGGCGGTAGAAAAACTAAATGCACTTGAGAGGGCAAGTACAGGCACGAAAACAAAAACCAGTCGCTGCTCTCTGGTGGTAAAAATTTTAAGTACATAAACCGAACACAGCAATACCGCCAGCACCATTGCGAGAGTGTACATCTCCAATGCGACGATCAAAAGGATTAGAGTGGTGAACAATGCGTATGCCAAAAACCAGTTGAGCCGGTCCCTGTAATATGAAATGGCCAGTCCGCCACCTCCCAGTAACAAAACCAGAATCACATAGTAAGCGCTGAAAAGGATGGAAGTTATGAATAAAACCCCAATACCCAGAATCAGAATGTACCAAATGGGATGGGCACCGGCTCTGAAAAGTACAATCAGTAGTGCACCGTAGGTCAGAGCAGTTCCGGTATCCGGCTGCAACATAATCATTCCGATGGGCAGAGCTATGATTCCCAATGCGGTAAAAAAGTGCCGGTTTTTCCTGAGGTCTGTTCTATAATAGGCGAGATAGGCAGCAAGAGCCAATATGGCGGGGAATTTGGCAACTTCTCCCGGTTGCAGAGAGACAGGACCAAATGTAAACCAGGATTGAGAACCCTTAATCTCCTGCCCGAAAAACAAAACAAGAAACAGCAAAACCAGTGCCCCGATGAGTAAAGCGTATGCAAAGGTGCGCCAAAAACTGGAGTGTATAACCTGTGCAGCAAATACAATGCTGAGGGAAATACCGATCCAAATAAATTGTTTGCCGTATGAAGTGGATAAGTTGACCAGCGGTTGCACACTGTCCTCTCTGTACTCTACTGCATAAATCATAAGCCAGCCCGCTGTGAGCAGTAGGAGATAAATCCAGAGGGTTATCCAGTCAAATCTCTTCGTATTCCCGGTTCTGCGGTTGGCCATATTTCGCAAATGATTTTTGGGCTCCGGTTATTCTAAGAATTCTTCGTAGGGAATATCTGCATTCATCTCAAAAGCTCCGGGGAACTCCTTGCGGATTTCCATCAGCGTGGGTATTACGTCCCAGCGACTGTAATAGGCCCCTGTCAACAATCTGAAAAAGGGGTCTGAAAAAATCCAGGTGACCTCCCTGTCGGGAAACTTTTCCCTAAACTTTTTCTCCATTTCATCCAGCTCCCGGCGGTCTCTGGTAATCCCTATAACCACCCGCCAGCCTCTGTAATAGGGCCGATCCGCTTTATTCTCCATAAATCGCTCCCGCGCACGTTCTACACCCGGGGATATTATGAATTCCACCTGCTGTGCAGGAAGTGTATCTGCAACTACCATGAAAAACGTCAGCACAATACCCGCAAAGAGTGAGAAATTTCTGTTTTTCTTCATCGATCACTTGTTTGAATTGGCCGTAAAGGGCTTCTGAAGCAAGGGTTAATTTTTTTTATTGATAAATCTTCATCAGCTCCGCGGCCTTTACAAAGATAGGGAAAGGATTTGGATAATTTTCTCCACCCATCTGCGAATTTGGCCTTTATCAATCGGTTCTCAGTGAAACACTGATTCCGGAGGCCTTAACAGCGGGCCATACACTGCCCAAAATACTGATGGCGGAAACGGTTATTGCCACTACCACAAAATCCAGAAACCGAAGACTGATGGGATAGGAGTCAACCACAAAGCCCGGAGGAACGGGAATAAGCCCCACCGTCACCTGCAGCCAGTAAAACACCAAAGCGATGAGAATCCCAACCACCATTCCACCCAATCCGATAAAAAGGCCCGACAACAGGAAAATGTGCTTAATAAATTTATTGTTGGCACCCATTGCCCTGAGAATGGATATATCCCTTTTCTTTTCCAGCACAATCATCCACAGCGCACCCACCAGGTTAAATGCGACCAAAATTAATGTGAGACTTATTATCGCGAAACTCACCCACTTTTCTATTTGCATGATTCGGTAGAATGCAGCGTCCTGTTGATATCTGTCGAGGACATCAAAATCACCCCCCATCAATTCCTTCAAATCCCTGATTAGAGAAGAAACAGTTGCCCCTTCCCTTACAGCAATCTCAATTCCGCTGATTGCTTCGGGTTCTGCAAGCAAATCTCTTACAAACTCAATGGGGACCACCACATATTCCTGGTCAGCTTCGTGGTGTACGGCAAAAGTCCCTGCCGTTCTAATCAGACTACTGCGAAAAGGCTGATCCAGCGCACCGGCTCTTTGATCGGGCATATACACGCTCAGAGAAGTAAATTGATCCCTGACATTGACTTGCAGCTTTCTCGCCATACCGGCTCCGAGTACAGCCCTTGCACCCCCTTCCTCAGAAAGCACAAAGCGACCCTCTCGCATAACCTTTTCCAGGTCAGTTACCTCCTTAAAGTTGGCATCCACCCCCTTTACAGTTCCTATTTCGATTCTGTCATCGTATTCAAAAAGTGCCAGGTCCTCAAGCGTAAAGGAGAAAGCCCTGATATCTGGGTGTTCCCTGAGATAAGATTCCACATCATCTCCCGGCAGGAAAGTCTTACCTACTTTTGGGGTGATTTTCACCTCGGGATTGAAGTTGGAGAAAAACTGCATCAAAAGATCCTGAAACCCATTGAATACTGAAAGGATAATGATGAGTGCAGCCGTACCCACTGACATGCCGACCACCGATATTCCGGTAATAATATTGATCGCATTGGTCGATTTTTTGCCGATCAGGTATCTTTTCGCAAGTTGGTATTTCAGCATTTATTCTCTATTGCATATCAGGGATGGCCACTTGTGATAACATGGACCGGATTATTTTGTCCTCAGGCACCCCCACTTTCTCCGGCTTCAATAATGGCCCGGTACACTTTATCCTGAATTCTTATCCGGTAGTTATCTCTTATAAACTTCCTGTTTTCCATGGTAGGAAAAGTCCGGTTGGACAATATAACGAATATGAGCTGGTCTTCGGGGTCTGCCCAGGCTGCCGTTCCGGTGAAGCCCAGGTGGCCAAATGTTCTGTAAGAGGCATACTCCGACATATTGGGTCTCCTGGCTTTGTTCAATTCCTGCATATCAAAACCTATTCCTCTGCGGGTTTCCATTTGGGGACGGGTAGTGAAAAGAGTCACCGTACCGGGATCGACTAATCGAACTCCCCCGTAATATCCGCCATTGAGCAGAGATTGCATAAGCACAGCTACCTCAGTGGCATTGGAAAAAAGACCCGCGTGACCGCTTACCCAACCCAACATGGCCGCTCCCATATCGTGTACATAACCCCGGAGCCGCTCACCCCTAAAGTAGCGGTCGTCTTCCGAGGGTACAATCTGGTCAGGACTGAATTTCTCCCTCGGATTGTACATTGTCCTTCGAAGATTGAGGGGGCTAAATATCTCCCGATTGGCAAATTCATCAATGGGACT
This sequence comes from Saprospirales bacterium, assembly GCA_003559985.1. Classification (GTDB taxonomy): domain Bacteria; phylum Bacteroidota; class Bacteroidia; order Chitinophagales; family Saprospiraceae; genus PWJY01. The sequence goes on along the minus strand of PWJP01000206.1, from coordinate 2,021 downwards.
GCCACTCACCCGGTCGATTAACTCTGCCATCATGTAAAACCCCAAATCGCTGTACCGGTATCTGTTTGCTCTGCCCAGTGGGGAGTTGATGATTTCGCTCCAGAGTACGGACGGATACTCTGAATTAATCCATAATTGATCGCTCACTCTGAGGGTGTATGGCTCCGAAGGCCCCGAGTTGCTGTAAATTTCAGGGTCGTGCAGTATTCTGCCTCTGGTATTTTGTACGGTCTCCTGGTAAAAGGGAATCCACGCCTGCAATCCGGAGCGATGAACCATGATGTCGTGGATTTGTAACGGTCCTTTGTCTGAGGCTCTCAACTCCGGCAGGTAATACCCAATATCCCTGAATACATTTAACCTATCCCGGTTGGAGAGTATCATGGAACTGTAGGTGGTAGAAAGCACTTTTGTCAGTGAGGCAATGTCGTATATGTGGTTGTGTTCCACGGGCTTTTTTCTTTCATAAGTGTGATACCCAAAAGAGTGCCTGTAAACGATTTTGCCCTTTCTGGCCACCACAATTTGACAGCCGGGGGCTGCTCTGTCTGCAATCATCTTCTCCACCAGTTTGTCAATTTCCTTCAGAGAATTGGAACACATCCCCACCCGTTCGGGAAGGGCAAAACCCAGCCTGAACTGCGATGCAATATCCAATCCATCTCCGGCTTTAGATCGTTCAGATGCAGTTACGGGAAGGCGACCCGTGATGGCAAAAGCCCCGCTCAATCCCTGAGCAGTAAAATCTCTGAACATCTCTCCATCGTCATAAGAGACAAGTACTGTTTCAACCTCATCAAAAAATTTGAGCGAATACGGGCTGCCAAAAACAACCAGTGCAACCCGGGTGTGGGATGCGAGCTGGTTAACAAAGTCTATGGTGGAGTTATTGAGACCGTAATTGCCCGACAAAAACCTCCCCATGTTGTGAAGTGACACCACCACAAGGTCATTGTCAGAAAACCCGGCTGAAAACTCCTGCGAGGACAATTGTGGATCGTCCTGCAAAAAGTGGTGGTGTTCCCAGTCGGCATAATCGTCCAGTCGATGCTGAAATTTGTTCTTGCCGGCGGTGCCAATTGCTATTGTCGATCGCTTTTTTTCGTTATCGAGGTCAATGGGGAAAATTTCCTGACCATCCCTCACCAGGGTCAGTGAATTCTCAATCAATTCAGATTTCAGGGCGAGAGCTTCCGGGTGGTTGACTTCCTCGGTGAGGTTCTCTAGTTCAACTGGATCGTAGTTGTCCAGCCCCAGGAAATACTTGGCAGAAAGAATTTTTTTAACACTCTCTTCCAGCCTTTCAGGGCTTAATCTACCCTCTTCATAAGCTCTTTTCAATGCGGAAAAGGTCTTGTCCACATCAGCGGGAAGACAGATGACGTCATTACCTGCAAGAATTGATTTCACCTCTGCCTCTCCGGCGGGAAAGTACTTTGTCACCCCTTTCATTTCCATCGCATCGGTTATGATCAGCCCTTTGAATCTCAATTCCTCTTTCAGAATTCCCGTGACCACATCCTTTGAAAGCGTGGTGGGCATATTGGGGGTAGAATCGTAGGCGGGAATGTGCAGATGGGCAATCATGATGCTCTGCAGGCCCTGGGGAATGAGTTGTTTGAAGGGGAACAACTCGATGCTGTCCAGTCTTTCAACACTGTGGTTAATAACGGGCAGGTCAAAATGCGAGTCCACGTCTGTATCACCGTGTCCCGGGAAGTGCTTGCCACAGGCCATCACCCCTCCGTTTTGCAATCCGCGCATGTAGGCGTGACCTTTGACAGCTACCTGTTCTTTAACCTCTCCGAAAGAGCGGTCGTTGATTACCGGATTGGCCGGATTGTTGTTGACGTCGATAACGGGCGCAAAATTGATATGTACCCCGATGCGGTTGAGTTGTCTGGCAATTTCGCGGCCTTTTTTATAGATCAGGTTGTTGTCCTGGATGGCTCCGAGGGTGAGTTGCCTGGGGAAGGAGATTCCATCATCTCTGAATCGCATACCCAGACCCCATTCTGCAT
>PWJP01000030.1 GCA_003559985.1 Saprospirales bacterium | reverse complement strand
AACCAGTTCTCACCAACGATGCAAACGCCGCGGCCATTGGGGAAAAGATTTTTGGGGGTGCATCTGAAATGGATGATTTTATGGTAATCACAGTCGGTACAGGTTTGGGAAGCGGAATTTACGTCGGAGGAAAGATCCTCTACGGGTATGACGGATTGGCCGGGGAAGTCGGACACACTGTTTTTCAGCGGGACGGCAGACTTTGTAAGTGCGGAAAGTACGGCTGTATCGAAACTTACGTATCCGCAAGCGGCCTGGTGAATACCTTCAGAGAGCTCTGCACAAATCCACCGCATGTCGAGTCCCCTCACGAAATTTATAAGATTGCACAAAACGGTGATGAAGATGCCATTCGGGCTTTCCGATTAACCGGTGAGCGGCTGGGTATTCACCTCGCAGATATGACGGCTATTTTCAGCCCCAAGACCATTTTTCTTTCGGGGGGACTTATAAGCGCTGGAGAATTCCTGTTGGAGCCGGCAGAAAAGGCATTCGATGCTAATTTGATGAAACACCACAGGGGAAAAATACCGCTGCGGATTAGCGAATTAAAGGACCAGCAGACAGCCATACTCGGTGCTGCAGCCCTGGGCTGGGATTCCATTAGAAAACACAAGATTCAATAGATCATGGATCACCCTCATGACGAGAACTACATCAGATTGTACGAGACCATGGACCGCTCCGAGCTTACAATGATCAAGCTGGCATTTAAAAACCGGGGCATCAATTTCAGAACCCATTTTGAAAAAACCCTGCAAATTGCAGATGTTTATGCAATGGGTTACAATGGTGCTATAATAGAGGTCGAAAAGGCTCAACTGCCGGATGCTAAGGAAGTAATGGATGAACTGGAAATAAAAATCGGTAACGATAATGGGCTATCGGATTTTCCTCTAATGCAAAAGTTCGATGCCTTTAGCAGCAAGCTGCAGTGGGTAGGCCACTGGGACCTAACCGTGCGACTTTTGGTATTTGGTTTCATTCTACTTTCCCTCGTCTATCTCATGGCTATCCTTCTGGTAGAAAACCTCTCGGATGGATCTATTTTTCCGGAATTGTAATCAACCTAAATGATTTTATCACCAACCCGGAATGAAGTTGAGTCCAAATCTTACCGAGCCTCCACTCCTCAGCGGAAAAGCGTAATAGGGTTCAATGATCATCGCGCCAAATAAATTTATGCGCAAACTCAAACCCGCAGACATTAAAACTACTGATTCACCACCCTCACCACTGCCAAAGGTGATGTTATCGTAGTCGTCAAATGCCACCCCGACATCGAAGAACGCATTTAAGTCAGAGGCCAAAAAACCGGAAGAAATCAAGGCCAATCTCTCTGGCCCGGTAAATGGCAGGCGCACCTCAGCACTACCTAACAACACCTTAGATCCAACCAGTTGATTGACAGTGAGGTTAAAGTCTTCCTGAAATTCCCTTCCCGAGATTTCATACCCGCGCACCAAACCCATTTGTCCGATAAATATAGGGAAATATGCGTTGGCATCTGTACCGAAACGCGAATAGTGGAATCCTCTGAATGCAATGGTGACCGGGGAAGCCCTGAAATACCTCCGACCATCCGCTACAGCCGCATTGAAGTTGTATCCTCCAAAGAACTTGTCGTAGCTCAAGCGGTAGCGGTAACCCTGCATAGGGGCGGTAAGACCAAAGACCGAGTTGTCACCAACCAGCGCTCCTCCCACATTGTGGGTAAAGGTCTTTCTAATCTCTGTACCGCCGATAACCACATCGCTCTCCACTGGAATCCGCTCCCTGTCCCTTCCCAAAAAGATGGTGCCGGCCTGATTGTAATAATCGGTGTACCTGTCCAACCTGAAGAAACGATAACTGGTCCCCAGTGAACCTTCGACACGTGTCCTCCTATTGAATGGATAGTGGGCAAAAACCTGGGCACTCTGTTCAAAAATTCGCAGAATATCGGTGCGAACCACGGGAACGACGATGTCGGTACCAGGGAACTCTTCAAATCCAAAGGATGAAAAGCCGGTTCGATAAGGAATGTGTGACAGAGAGGCGCCCCATGCAATCGGACCTTCCCGGTTTATGTAAGTGCCACTCAATCCGATGTCATATATTTCTCCATTGAGAAAAAGGGTTGTAAAAAGCTGATGGTCACCGAGAATATCGGAAAACAGCAACTGTACTCCACCGCCCATCATTATACCGCTTCCAAAGGTTCCACCACCCACACCAACACCAACTCCCATCGATTGGCTTGCGGCAATGAGTGAAAATCTCGAATCAAATGGGGCTTCTTCGAATTGAAGTGTGTCGGGAAAATCATCGATTACGATGGTACTCAATCCGCCATCCGAAAGGGACATCGAAAGGCGGCCAACCGGGGGCAATTGGCCGGCTCCCAACTGGTTTACATCCGTTTTTTCCACCGGTTCCTTCAAGAAACTTTCCATTCGGCCATTGTACAAATTGTACTTACCACCTTCGAATACATTGTAAACAACCCGGTCCACCCTTCTGGGAATGGTCAGGGCTGGTGCGAAGGAAGTAATACCGGAAACTCCGGTGGGAATGCGGGTTTGCTGAAAGAGCGAATCGGATGCCATGTCATAGGTGTAAATATCGCGGAATCCGTCTCTGTCAGACAAAAACCAAATGCGCCCTTTGCTATCAAATACAGGATTGAAATTATCCGCCCCGGGAAATACATCCAAATCTTCCCATCTGTTTTCCGAAAAATGATGAACCGCCAAATTGTGGAACCACTTTCCATCCACCATTCCGGTTTCCCTGCTGACCCGGTCTGTAGTAACTGCTATTTTATTCCCATCTTTTGACCAGGAGGGAAGCAAGTAAGAATGCGTATCGTTGGTGAGATTACGGAGGCGTTTGCCATCCATGTCAAAGATGAATAAATCTGGCCTGCTGTTTTTCAGCCCACTAAGTGCTACTACATTTCCAGTGGGAGACCAGGCGGGATTACTGAAAAAAGAGAGGTCGGGAATTTTGAATACATCTTGACGCCTTCCCGATTCAACATCCACTGTGATGAGTACATTTCGACCCTGCCTAAACCCCACATAAGCAAAAGTCCGACTGTCGGGAGACCAGGTCCCGGCAGATTCTATCACATCCATGTGGTCAATATCGCTGTACCTAATTGAACTGGCTATTTTTCTCTTTATCTCGCCCGTATTGGCATTGGCCAGGAAGAGGTCAGCGGTAAAGAGGTCCTTTTCAGAGAGAAAAACCACATACCTGCCATTGGGACTGACAGAAGGGGAAACATTCATGTGTCCGGCTTCTTCCGATGTCACCACGGCCCTACCGGGATTCTGAAAATCCCTTCCCTCCATCTGCTCGGTGTAATAGTCGCGGAGTTCAGCTTGCCAGTTGGCCGATATTTCATCCATGGACTTGCCCAAAACCGCAGGAAAAGCTCTGTCCATTCCTCTCTCGGCAATTGCCCTAAAAAGTGGAGGAATTACTGCATCACCATAGTTTCCAGTTAGGTGCGCCCAAAATGCGTGGCCATAGCGATAGGGAAAGTACTGGGGCCTCCTCATGTCTCTTACAGATGGAATATCATCACTCAACACGGCATCACGCATCCACATTGCCGTAAAGGGGTCGTTTCTCCCGCGACTCAGATACTCCGCTTTACCCTCTATCATGAACAGTGGAATATTGCGTAAATTTTCCGCGGACATGAACTCGTCGCGCAATATTATATTGAACTGAAAAGCGTGGACCAACTCATGACCCAGGATCTGAAATGTCTTTTGGTTGGAAATAGTCAGCGGCATTATGACCCGGTTGCGCAAGGCCTCCGTCACTCCACCGGTTCCCACGCCAATTTGGCCGAAAATGGCATTGGTCTGTTGAAAATCCGAGTGGTCGCTATAGAAAATCAGCGGGTTGCGCTGGCGAATGGTATCCCTTAAAATCCGCATGTGGTTGGCATACCACATCTCAGACATGTTCCCCAATTCATTTACCAGTGCATCCTCATCAATATAGTGATAGATGTCAAAATTAGGGGTTTGTAACATCCGAAATTCGAAGGTGGTATAGCGCGGTTTGTTTTGACCGAAATTCTGGGCCTGCAATTGAGGTAACTCAGAAAAAAACATCAAAAAACCGAGAAGAAATATTGCAATTCTCATCTTTGTAGAGCTTTTTACTAGCATAAAGACCATAAATCCCTGTGTGACGGTTGGTCGTATGGTATAAGAACCAAAAACTTTTTGGCCTAATTGCTGATATGAGGAATTTTTATTCACTCCTTTCAGCTACATATTCAATTAATGCAGTGGAGTTAAAAATAGTTTAATGGATTGGAACAGTTGTTTTTCGACAAGGCGCATACTGAGTAAGGCCGGGGAAGAAAAAAGTAATCATCGGTCCCCCTTCAGCAGGGATGCGGACCGCATTATTTTTTCGGATTCCTTCCGGAGATTGCAGGACAAAACCCAGATTTTTTCACTGCCCGGAAGTGCTTTTGTACACAATCGCCTTACACATTCCCTGGAAGTGGCCTCCGTGGGTCGATCCCTGGGCTCAATTGCCGGAAGAAGGATTCGTGAAAAATACAGCAAGTCGCTAAATGACCGGGCAAAGGTTTTTTACCGGGAGGAACTATCAGACGTAATTTACGCAGCCTGTCTTGCTCACGACATTGGAAATCCGGCCTTTGGACATTCCGGAGAAGATGCCATTTGCTCATTTTTTACCAACAATGCAGAAATGAGGGTGGAAGGTGCCGTTCTAAAAGATTTTTTCGAAGAGAAAGCCTGGACCGATCTGACAAATTTTGAAGGAAATGCCAATGCATTACGCATTCTGGCAGGCGAGCGACAAGGTATCAAACCCTGGGCCCTTAACCCAACCATTACCACCATTGCCACCCTGACGAAATACCCCTGTGAATCCAGCGGTAGTGGGGGGAAAAAGGGGGAATTGCACCGTAAGAAATTCGGTTTCCTCCAGTCGGAAATGGACTTGTTTAAAACGCTGGCCGATGAATTGAATCTAATTCGCGAATCGAAAAATCCGCTGGTTTACCTCAGGCACCCTTTCGTATTCCTACTTGAAGCAGCAGATGATATTTGCTACAATCTCGTGGATTTGGAAGATGCAGCAAGACTGAATATCATCAGCTATGAAGAGGCCTGCAAATTGCTGAGCGAACTGCTGGATTCCTACGAACAATATGCCGGCTCACTCTCCGGAAAATCCGACATGTCTGAAAACCCGGCTCAAAGACTTTCTTACTTAAGGGCAAAATGCATCAGCCTTTTGATTGACGACTGCGCAAATACATTTGTAGAAAATGCAGACAAAATCATCTCGGGAAACCTTGAAAAACCACTAATAAAAATCACTCAACCAACTACCGAAAAGGCACTGAAAACCATCAAGGATTTGTCTCTGGAGAAGATATACAATTCCGAATCAGTGGTGAGGATGGAGCTTGCGGGCTACCGGATATTTTCCCATCTACTCGAACTAATGGTTCCCGCTGTATTGAAGCAAAATCCAAATGGACAGGATAAAAAAACGCGAATGATGATACCGGAATCGTACCGACCTGAACCGGATTCAACCCCATTTGAAAAAATGCTTTGTCTGATCGACTTCCTGAGCTCCATGACCGACAACTACGCCCTTGAGATTTATAAAAACACCACCGGTATTGAAATGCCACATCATTAATTAGTATGGGCAATACCTGAAAAACCAGCTGCTAAACAGTTTGGTGAAAATTGCTGTTTGTACCCCAAATAAAGCAACCGATGAACATATCCTACGTCCCCTTTGAAGAGATCGATAAAGTTAAGTGGAACAGCTGTGTACACTTTGCGGTCAACAGTGAAGTCAGCGCTTATTACTGGTGGTTAAAGGCCGTGGTAAAAGAGTGGGACGCACTGGTGGAAGGTGATTACGAATCGGTTTTACCTATTTTTTACAAAAAGGACCTTCTGGGTCGCAAATCCATCGTTCACCCGCCTTTAATAGGTCGAATAGGTATTCAGTCCATTAACTTACTCTCGAGAAAGCGGATAATAAGTATGCTGGAGAAACTGCCGGATATTGCAAATTCCCACATGCTTTTCAATGAGATGAACATAATACCCCCTGATTTTGAAAACCACACAGAGCAAAAAGAAGCCTGGCGGGTGCTGCTCAATAAATCGCTGACTAATATCCGGAGCAACTACCAGCCTGAAGTTGTGAATACCATTTCCACCGACCTGCCGGACGGGTATTTTTTTCAGGTCAGGATGAAACCGGAGCAAATAGTGGAATTTGCCAAGGAAAACAAGCAAATGCCTTACGATGAGTTCGCTACTCTCCGGGTGCTTTACAACCTTCTTCACCGCGGTACTTTGGTCAATACAGTGATATTAGACAATGAGCAAAAACCCGTTGCCATGCTTACATTTACTTATCACTTGAAAAAGATTAAGGTATTGCTGTCGGTACAGAATGAAAAGGGGCGGGAATTAAACGCCATTCACAGGATGTACGACCACGTATTTAACCTGCACCAAAACAAACCGATGATGTTTGAATTCTACCCGGGAGATGGGGAGTTTGCAAAGGGGCTCGGCGGTGAGTCCTACGTCTATTGGGAATTAAATCGCTCAGATACCCTTGGAAATTGGTCCAAAAGGCTCGAAAAAGCGACTATTTTCTGACAACTTATCGGGTATATATGGATACTTGATATCTGCGAGGTAGAGTCCATGACCAGGCACACTCCAGGGCATCGACAGCCGGTTTTGATTAGCTACCGCGTCCTTAATTTCTTCGAGCGTTATTTTGCCGAGTCCGGCATTGAGGCAAGCTCCCACAATTAAACGAACCATGCCGCGCAAAAAGCGATTGGCCGTTATCTCAAAAACCCAAACCTTTGGTGAGAGTTGACACCACTTAATTTCATCAATTCGACACCGGTGATGATTCACCTCAGAGCCGGATTTGGCAAATGCAAAGAAATCCTCTCCCCTACCAATAACCTCTGCAGCTTTTGAAACCAGGGAAAAATCGCATAGGTGAAGCTGACGGAAAAAGAACACCTTGTCCTCTCTGAAAGGATCGGCAAACCCCGTCAGATAATACCGGTAAGTTCTATGGGTGGCATCGAATCTGGCGTGGGCATCTTCATGAACCGGAATTAATTCCGAAAGATGGATATCCCCGGGTAAGAGAGCATTGAAACTCCTGATTGTACGGTGCAATTCGGCTTGTTCCGGGCACTCCAGGTGAAAGAAGTAGCAAGAAGCATGCACCCCCGTATCCGTTCTTCCACAGCCCGTTATTCCAACCTGTGTGCGAAATAATTTTGCCGCAGCTTCTTCCAGGCATTGCTGTACGGATAAATCATTGGGTTGAATTTGCCACCCCGAATACCGTGTACCACAATAAGCCACCAGGCCGAAATACTTCATTCGGCAAATTTACCCAAAAAGGAACTTATCGGTCAGACTTT
>PWJP01000250.1 GCA_003559985.1 Saprospirales bacterium | reverse complement strand
TCACTGATGTGGTAACCGGAGCAATTATAGAAACCGATGGAATCAACTGTTTCGGTGATACCGACGGTGTTATTGAAGTAGTAAATGTGGTTGGTGGAACAGATCCGTACCTGTACTCATTTGACGGTGGACAAAACTTTGGTACCAATCCGGTTGCAACCGGCCTGAATCCAGGGTCATATACTGTCGCCATTCAAGATGATAGAGGTTGTCTGTACGACACCACCCTGACGCTTATCGAACCAGAATTGCTCCAGGTGGACCTCGGCCCAACGGTAGTAGTTGAACTGGGAGAGAATGCAACGCTGGAAGCTGAAGTAAATGTGGATGAAGAAGCAATCGTAACCTGGGATTGGAATCCTCCGGTTGATCCAACTTGTGAAAACTGCCCGCAGCAGGTATTTATGCCGGAGCGCGAAACATTCGTTCAGGTAACTGTAACCGATACTTCGGGCTGTATGGCTACCGCCGGTGTCAATGTGCTGGTAAGGGTTACCAGAGAGGTATATCTGCCAAACGCATTCAGCCCGAACCAGGATGGTATCAATGACTTCTTCGGAGTTTATTCAGACCCACTCCGCATCGAGCGAATTGTTGACTTTAAAATATTCAACAGATGGGGAGAAAAAGTATTCGACAGGGAAGATATTCCATTCTCAACAGAATTGGATGAGACCAACGCCTGGGACGGTACTTTCAACGGAGAGGACATGAACCCTGATATCTTTGTTTACTATATCGTAATTGAATTTGCCGATGGTGTGGAAGAAACCTTTAGAGGTGATTTCATGCTGTTTAGATAAGCTGCCATAAATAGCATTTTGATTAAGAAAAGAGGGGGTTCCCAATAGCTTGGGAACTCCCTTTTTCGTTAATGGCTAACTTTAATAATGACTTTCGTTCAGAGGCAGGTTCTCCAAAAGAGAGCAACAAACCCGGAGTTGTTGCAAAAATTATTTCAACTCATCTGCAGCAGTACTTCCGGAATTATCTGGGTTGTAAATGCTGTTGTCGGGTTTCGCAGGCTCCCATTTTTCACCGGGTTCAGGGGAAAACTTGAGTCCAATCGGTCCGGCATCAACATAAATGGTATCACCGTTGGCAAATTCTCCGGCCAGTATTCTTCTGGACAATTCGTTTACCAGTTCTTTTTGCAACACCCTTTTCATCGGACGCGCTCCGTACTGAGGATCAAAGCCGAGGTCGGCAAGCACTGTGGCTGCCTTCTTACTTATCTCAACCTGCAATCCCTGTCGCTTGAGGTTTTCCCTAACCTTGTCCAAAAGCAGGTGTAAAATTTGCTCTACCTCGTAGCGCGTCAGTGGCAAAAACATAATTTGCTCGTCGATTCGATTTAGAAACTCAGGTCTGAGTTGCTGTTTAAGCAATTCAAAAACTTCAAGCCTGGTAGTTTCTATGATGTCATCGCGGTGTTTGTCTTCGGCCTCGGCCAGGTCTTCGAAGTTGTCCAAAATGATGTCAGAACCCATGTTGGAGGTCATGATCAAAATGGTATTCTTAAAATCTGCTACCCGGCCCTTACTGTCCGTAAGTCGGCCATCATCCAATACCTGCAAAAGAATATTGAAGGTATCCGGATGGGCTTTTTCTATCTCATCCAAAAGGACAATACTGTATGGTCTCCGGCGCACCGCCTCTGTGAGTTGACCTCCTTCATCGTAGCCCACATAGCCCGGAGGAGCACCCACCAATCTTGAAACAGCATGCCTCTCCTGGTACTCACTCATATCCAGACGAATAACAGCTTTCTCATCATCGAAGAGCACCCAGGCCAGTGATTTAGCAAGCTCAGTTTTTCCGACACCGGTGGGTCCGAGGAAGATAAAGCTGCCTATTGGTTTGTTGGAATCCTGCAAGCCGGCACGACTCCTTCGCACAGCATCTGCAACCGCTCGTACCGCTTCATCCTGCCCAATTAACCTGCGGTTGATCTCACCCTCCATATTGAGGAGTTTCTCCTTTTCGGATTGAAGCATCTTCCGCAGAGGGATTCCGGTCCATCGGGAAACAACTTCCGCGATGTCGTTGGCAGTTACCTCGTCTTTAGTGAATCTTTGGTCTTCAGGAAGTGCGTCTAATTTTTCCTCCGCCACTCTCAACATGGCCTCCCTTTCCTTTAGCTCACCATAGCGGATTTTTGCAACCAATTCGAAGTTGCTATCCCTTTCAGCGCGCTGCGCCTGCAATTCCAATTCCTCGATATCCTTTCTGATACTTTGAATGGTATCTACAATTTCTTTCTCGTTGTTCCAGCCGGCCTTTAGTTCATCCAGCTTCTCTCGCGCATTGGCGATCTGTTCGTTGATGGATTCAATTTGGCGCTTGTTTTTCTCCCTTTTAAAGTGCTCTTTTTCAATCTCAAGCTGACGAACCTTTCTGTCCCACTCATCGATAACCTCAGGCACAGAATCCAATTCCAACCTGAGTTTAGCTGCAGCCTCATCAATGAGGTCAATGGCTTTGTCGGGCAACTGCCGGTCAGTGATGTAGCGGTCTGAGAGTTCCGCAGCGGCAATGAGTGCCTCATCCAGAATCTCGATTTTGTGATATACCTCATAGCGTTCCTGTAAACCTCTCAAAATGGTAATGGTATCATCCACTGAGGGCTGACCGATTACCACCTTCTGAAACCGCCTCTCCAGTGCTTTATCACTCTCGAAGTATTTCTGGTATTCATCAAGGGTTGTTGCACCAATGGTCCTCAGTTCTCCACGGGCCAGGGCGGGCTTTAGAATATTGGCAGCATCCATGGCTCCACCTCCGCCACCGGCACCAATAAGGGTGTGTATCTCATCAATAAACAGTATAATACGACCATCGGAAGAGGTTACTTCCTTAATGACGGCCTTTAACCGCTCCTCAAATTCACCCTTGTACTTGGCTCCGGCAATGAGAGAGGCGAGGTCGAGGGTATATATTTTTTTGTTACCGAGGTTTTCAGGAATATCTCCCTTTACTATACGCCAGGCAATACCCTCTATAATAGCGGTTTTTCCCACTCCGGCATCTCCAATCAATATTGGGTTATTCTTTTTCCGACGACTCAATATGTGCATAACCCTGCGAATCTCTTCATCTCGCCCAATAATGGGGTCGAGCTTTCCGCTCTCAGCCTGTTCGTTGAGGTTTATGGCATACTTATCGAGTGCATTGTACTGATTGTCAGCTTGCTGATCTTTGACCCGACTTCCCTTTCGCAATTCTCCGATGGCATCCTTCATCTTTTTTTCGGTGGCTCCAGCATCCTTTAAAATGGCTGAGCCCTTGTCGTTGCCCTGCAAAATACCGAGAATAATCAATTCGAGGGAAATGTACTCATCCTGAAATTCCTTCATTAGACTTCTGGCGCGATTGAGCGCCTTATTGGAATCATTGGTGAGATACTGCTTATCGCTTCCCTCTACTTTTGGGTATGACTCTATCGCTTTGTCAACAGCGGTCTTTACTGTCGGATAGTTCACGCCCATTTTGCCTAGTAAAAAGGAAAACACATCCTCTCCTTCCTCCATTATTCCTTTGAGAAGATGGGGTGTATCAACAGTCTGTTGGTTGTATCCCTGCGCAATCTGCTGGGCCTTGAGAATGGCCTCCTGCGATTTTACGGTGAAATTTTCAAATGTCATGGGTGTTGATTTTTTTTAATTCCCTACCTGCAAATTTCCAACCACTTGCCCAAAAGCCACACTTTGCGGCCATTATGGCAGTGTGTTTCGGATTTTTTGTCAGAAAATGACTGAAAAAGACAGGTGCTTTTCCACTGAGGTATCCGGAATAAACTTCAGTCAAAATTGCTAACGGGGTTAAAAAAGTCATATCTCAATTCGCAAGGAAATATCCCAGTTCCTGCCGGCAGCAGTCTGGTAATACCGTCCGCCAAAAGCATTGAGGTCATTCCCCAGGCTGTAGGTTGTATCAAATACATTGTCCAGACCGGCTGAAAGGAAAATTCTTTCTGCAAAACCTGTCTGGAATCCATAGTTAAGCCTCAGATTGAAAACGCTCCAGGAGGACTGGAAATCAATATTGTCATCCGTCAGCGGCAAACGATCTGAATAGCGGTGTTGAAGGTGAAGACTCCCTGAACCCAAAAAACCAAATTTGAGCTCATTAAAGGTGGAGTGAGGAGCGACACCGGTAAGATAATTGCCACTCAGATCAACTTCTCCCAAAATTTGATCTCTGAAGTAGAAGAAATGTCCGGTATAGGAATGCTTAAGTTGAATAGCAGAGATAAACCGATTTTCGGAAGTGCGAAGCAATGGGTATTCCAGTGAAAATTCTACGCCAAACTGGTTCGTTCCACCGGAATTGCGAAACAGCACCACTCCGTCTTCATTGGTGAAGGTAGAAATAGACTCGGACAAGCGGTAGTAAAAGGTCGAGAGATCCCATTTAACCCCCATTTGCGGCATTATTCCCCGGTAGCCAAGTTCGAAATTCAACCCCCGCTCTGCTTCCAAATCCTCATTTAAACTACCCTCATTGGTGCGAAATTCGTCCAATGTGGGAGGCGAAAACCCCGCGCTAGCGGAGGCAAACATAGATGATCTTTCATTGAGTTGATAAGAGGCAGCAATGCGCGGCACCCATTCGGCTTGAAAATTTCTTGAAACTGAAAAGGGCATTCCGGTCAGGTTGTCCACATTGCGCTCAACTCTGTAACCCACCGTATTCCGACTCAAACCCAGGGTCAACAACCAATCACTACTCAATTCTGCTTCTGCCTGGGTGAAGAAAAAGTAGTTCCTTGTCCTGATGTCGTCGGCAAACCGCATGGTATCTCGAACCCCTTCTTTGTTGCCGAAATTCCTGGCCGAAACGCGCCCCTGCTGAAATTCGGCACCCAGAACCAATCTCAATGGCAGTCCGGCCAACAAAGCATCTTTCCTGAAAACCGTCCGGCCCCCATAATCGTTACCGAGATCTTTTTTGTAATCCAGTATAAAAGGGTGGTCAAAATCTGTGTTAGTCAGGAAAACAGAGCTGTAATTGGTAATATTATTGCCCAAATTGCGCTCCATTGTGAAGCCGGTTAAAAGAGTGCGCTGTCGAATTGAAGAATTTTGCTCAATACTCCCAGGACGGGACTGGTAGGCATCTTCTTCGAACTGTCCCAGTGTCAAACCACCGGGGATTTGATAAAACAGATCGGAATACAGAATATGAAAACCCACCGGTTGATCGGCTGTGGGAAACCATCTGCCCGAAAAATTAAATACGGTGCGTTCAGTGCGGCTGTGTTCGCGGTGTCCATCGGATTGGAAATGATGAAGCCCCGCCGTGTATTGCATATCATCGGTAGCTCCGGATTTTTTCAAGCCAAGTCGAAACATGTCAAAGGAACCTATGGCTGATTGGGCAGTCAAACGTGATTCCTCATCTGAAAGGCGATTACTGAACTTTAAAACACCCCCATTCCCGGCCCCGTAAATACTCCCGGCAGGACCCTTAAGAATTTCGATTTCATCGGTTGCAGCCACATCCAGTATGTTGAGCGCTGTGGTGCCATCGGCCAGGGTAAGGGGGAGATCATTCCAGTAAACCTTGACATTTCGAACACCAAAGGGTGCGCGCAGAGAACTACCCCTCACTGAAACCCGGTAGCTGGAGGGCGCACGTTGTTCAAGTCGCACGCCCGGCCTGGAATTAATGGCACTGTTTAAACTCCTGCTTCCAAAAGCTTCGAAATCTGCCGGACCCAACCGCTCTATTCCCACAGCCTGTTGCAAAAGCGGCCGTTCACTCTCGAAAGCTGTGATCTTCACCTCCGGTAAATCTTCTCCACTGATGAGTTGGATGGTATCTTTTGCCATTGTTGACCCATCGAAAGTGGAAGATGCGTAAACGCAATAATGAGTAGGAAGTAGCAGTAGAAAAACCGGTAAACCCAACCTTGTCAAGTGGTAGAAGATAGAATCAGGTCCCTTACGCATGGTTCGCAGTATTTTTTATACAAAAACTGATAGCATAATGCGAGATCCTGAAAAGGGTTTAGAAGACGGGTAGCAAATGACAGAAACCTAAATAAAGGTCTAGAGCTTTATTTGTCCTGAGTGGGGATGCTTGAGTTTGAACCAGTGACTTCTTAGTCTCAGTCGCAGCACTCTGAACTGGATGAGCTACCTTCCACTTTCATCCCCAATCAATCTTCACTGTATCTTCAATTGTGAAATAAGTCGGCATTACATCCTATATACCAGGGCATTGATGTTCATTCCGGCGCCCACGGAAGCGAGTACGACAATTTGCCCTTCCTCCAATTGGTGGTTTTCCAGTTCGCCTCGCAATATGAGATCCAGGAGAGTTGGGATTGTAGCAACGGAGGAATTGCCGAGCCAGGAGATGGTCATGGGCATAATGTGATCCGGGACATTTTTTTCACCGTACAGTTTGTAAAGCCTTTTGAGGATGGCCTCGTCCATTTTGCCATTGGCCTGATGAATCAACAATTTGGAGACATCCCCAATAGGTATTTCGCATTTGTCTAGACAGTCTTTAATGGCCTGAGGCACATAAGTCAGGGCGTACTGATACAATTTCCGTCCGTTCATTTTCAGGTAAATATTGCCTTCATTGAGACCATTGGGATGGTAAGAGGCCCCCATGTGCAACATTTGTGAATACTGATGGGCATCAGACCGGGCCGTGTGCCCGAGAATCCCTTTTGGTTCTTCACTGGTTTCTCCCTGAAGGACCACAGCTCCCGCACCATCAGAGTAAATCATGCTATCGCGGTCGTGTGGATCAGAAACCCTTGAAAGAACTTCAGCACCTATTACCAGAACTTTATTAAAGTCACCCGAGCGAATCAAATAATCCGCCTGAACCACTGCCTGCAGCCATCCCGGACATCCAAATGCAATGTCGTAGCAGACACTTCCCGGATTTTCAATACCCAGTCTGCTCTTTACACGAGCCGCCAAACTCGGTACAAAATCCGAGCGATTAGTACCCTTTTTTACATCCCCAAAATTGTGTGCGAAAATAATGTGATCCAACTCCTCACCGGAAATACCCGCCGATTCAATAGCGCGTTTTGCGGCTTCAAAACCGAGATCGCTGGTCACCATTTCGTCCCCGGCATACCGCCGCTCATCGATGGTGGTGATTTGTTGAAATTTTTCTACAATCTCACTATTCGTCTTGTCGTATTTACCACCGCGTTCATCCAAAAACTCCCTCTTCAGAAACTCTTCATTCTTCACCACAATATGCGGGACAAAACTCCCGGTTCCAATAATTCTGCTGTAGGTTTTTTTACTCATCTGTACAATTTATAATAATCATCTGCATTCCTTCTGATTCCCGGCACAAAGAACGCCACTTCCTTAGATAACATTATATTCATTGAAATTGATCCTAAACAAATAACATCAAACATACACATTAATTCCAATAAACCAACCAATTCGCTGGCAAAAGGATGACATTCCATATAGAGCGGTAGCTAAGTTATAAAAAATGCCAGAGAGTAATGCCGGATTTTTTAGCGCCTTTCTTATCTTTGTCAGGAAGACAATTAATATCCATGAAGATTTGGTTAATTACCCTTGCTGT
>PWJP01000173.1 GCA_003559985.1 Saprospirales bacterium | reverse complement strand
CGACAATTTCGGCCAGTGCTGTGGAATCGACTGCATCAAAAGCGTCGTCCGTGGGTGCAAAAACGGTGAAAGTTCCTTCAGGGTCGGATAGTGCGGCATCAAGTCCGCTGAGTTCCAGTACAGAGGTTAGGGTTGTATGCATATCAGAGTCTTCGATTATGTCAAACACAGTGAATGGCTCATCTTCTGCCGGTACCAGCACGGCATCAATGACGTGGACTACCCCGTTGTCTGCAGTTAAATCAGCCACGGTAACCTGTGCATCGTTGATGAAAACACCATCGGCATTAATGGTCACAGTTACATCCTGTCCCTGCAGGGTAGTCACTTCCATTCCATCTTCCAGGTCTGTAGAAAGTGCTTCAAAACCGAGTACGTGATATAGCAGGACGGCTTCCAAAAGGTCCGGGTCACCGACAATTTCGGCCAGTGCTGCAGAATCGACTGCATCAAAAGCGTCGTCTGTGGGTGCAAAAACAGTTAGAGAGTCTCCCGTTTCCAGGGCTCCATCAAGACCTGAAAGAGTGAGTACTTGCTCCAGCGTGTTGTGATCCGGGCTGTTGGAAATCACATCCATCACTGTTTGCGAATTGACAAAAGAGAAGGCCCAGAGGCTTAAAACGGCTGTGTAAATGAGTTTTTTCATAATAGACTTTTTAGTGGTTAAATGATTGATTTAAAATGAGTTAATCTATGTCAAAAAAGTTGTCGCTGTGCACTAATACTTATCCATCCTCGATTTATCCGGCTGTAATACGGACCGGATTCAAAAATTTTGCTCATCCCTCGGATGTATTCAATACTTAGATTTGCGGACCAGTTTCCTCCGAGTTTTGCATTCAATCCCAGCGAAAGTCGCGCATCTATGTGTGTTTGTTGTAATTCTGTAGTCAGATTGGTATTGCTTTCCAGGGGTTTAAAATCAAAGGCTGTGTGTCCTGGATCTACTTTTTTCAGAGTGTTTTGTACCACACTCAATCTGTTTATTCCCACACCGGCTGTAATGAAAGGGGAGAAGTTCCCGGTTCTTTCCAATGGAAAATACCTCAGGGTCAGTGGGAAGCTGTAGTTTTCAATGGTGTGTTCTGATTCAAAATCTGCGAGCAATTCAATTTCATCGCCTTCGACTTCGCTGTTTCTAATGAGTGAAAAATCCGCACTGGCAAATCCAAAGGGCGTTGCCACCAATTCTGAATAATCGTGCGAGTGACTCTCCTGGTCTTCAGTACTGACTCCGTATTTTAAAGAACTGTTGTGACGAGAACTGCCAGTGGCTCGTTCGTAAATAAATCCGGCTGAGAAGTCCAGTTTTGAATTCAGTTTGTAAGATAACTCAAGGCCTGCGAACCAACCCAGGTCCCTTTTGGAAAAATCGAAATCAAAAGCGGCTAAATCCTCGCGATAGGTGGAATTGACACTGGTTGACCAAACTGCAAGACCGGTTCGGAGCCCGGCACCAAATGATTTTAGATCTTCTGTTTGTATTTCCCGTTCGCTTAGAATTCTTTGGTGAATACTCTCCTGCAGGTTGTCGATTTCACTCAGTGAAAAGGGTCTCAATTCCCTGGGTAAAAGTTTTTCGGGCGTTGAGATTCCGGGCGTTATTCCTGCTACAATATTTTTTGATAAAAAGCCTCCATCAGCTGAGATTAAGGACTCACCAATGGATTGCATACTTGTATTTTCACGGTAAAGAGGAGGTTGGTCGCGGAGGCCGGCCGTTTGTTCTTCTGATATTGCAGCAGGCTGGCCGTCAATTTCGGAAGCAACTTCTTCCGCAGTTGTTGTAGTTGATTCGCTTGTCGGAATGGCCCCCTCCATTTCTCCATTTGGTGTAGAGGGCTCCCCGGCATCAGAAGTTTTCGGCGTCATTAATTCACCTGTTTCAAAGGCTTTGTCATCTAGAGTACCTTCAGTTTCTTCGGGTGTCAATTCAAATGAAGATTCGGCCTCAAATGCCTCCGATTGTAGCGACGTTGTGACGCCATTTTCAGCTTCCAAACCTGTTTTTTCGGCAATTTCGCCATTCTGGAGTCCCATGTATAACAGGCCTGCACCGAGGGCCAAAGCACCCAGTAACAGGAAGAAGAACGGCTTTCTCCTTCTTCTTTTTTCCATTAAAACTCCCTTTTCAACTGCTTTCCAGACATTCTCACCAGGAGTATTCCAGAGAGATGGTTCTATTTCCTCCTGTTGAACCCTGTTCCGCCATATTTCATCAAATCTATCCATGATTCTGGTTCAGGACTTTTACTTGTTCTGTAATTAAACCTTGCAAATACTTGCGGGCTTTGAGCAACTGGGATTTTGAAGTTCCCACAGCAATGCCCATTCGCTCTGCTATTTCCTTGTGTGAAAAACCATCAATTACGTATAGATTGAAAACCGTTCGATAGCCGACCGGCATGGTTTTAATCATGTCCAATAATTCTCTTGTTGACATTTTACTGAGCGCATCCGACTCATTGAATTCCATATGTTCAGCTCGGGAAATACTTAAAGTGTAGAGTTTTTTGGACCTGATATCCTCGAGGCAAACATTGATTGCTATACGTCTGGCCCAGAATTCAAACAGCCCCTTGTCCGGGTCAAATTGCTCTATGTTTTTATATACTTTTACAAACGTATCCTGCAGATAATCCTCTGCTGTTGAACGGTCTTTTGCGTAGCGCAGACACACTACGAAAAGGTTGGTTTTATACCTTTTGTAGAGCTGTTCAAAGGCAGCCTGGGAACCTCCCTTTACTGCCTCAATCAGTTTGTTTTCTGCGTCTGGACTGTTCATTGCGTTGTGAATTCCACCTGTATTATGGAGGGATGACGCGAATGGTTGCCTGAAGCGCAAAAAAAAATTTACAGACAGAGAAAAATAGTCTTTGACCGATATAAAAAATGCCTGACACAAAGGGAGTCAGAATAGCTAGATTACATTGGTTATCCTGCAAAAAATATTTTTTTTATCTTTGACTTAAGTCAACTAATTTTCAAGCTCTTAGATGAATAAATAGTTACAAATGATGAAACCACTAACCCTGTTCTTAGTATTGACAGCATTTATTGTGATCACAGGATGTAGTTCCCTGTGGTCGCAGGATTACCACCCATTCCCAGACGATAAAATAAGGGTGTATGAGTTTGAATACTTCAATCAACCCTGGGAGTCATTTGCTATTCAAATAGCCACAAGGGATACCCTCAATGGGGATGACGTTTTTTCTTTGAATAACCAGGTCATCAATGATTATTCACACGATATTGACCCACCTTGCCTGATAGCTGATGGTGGAAGCTGGTTTGCCAATTTAATTAGAGTGCCTCTGGGTACTGGTAGTTTGAGCATCTATGATGAGAGTCAGTTCCATTTTTCAATACCCATTGACAGAGATGTTGATGAGGCGTTGGTCGTTGCTTTTCTGCCGGATGACAAATTCCTCGTGGCAACTGTAGTTGATGAGTCAGAAAAGATGGTTCTCGGACGTGAAGAAATGGTTAAGGAACTTTATTTTCAAGTACTTAATCAAGGGAATCAGGAACCCAATCCAAATCACTACCTGCATGGCAGAACGTTAAAAATAGGAGCAGAATCCGGCTTGGTTAAATCTGTCACCTTTAATGTATCCGAGTCCGATAATCCATTGAGGGGCGTATTTAGGCTGACACAGATTGCAGATGATGTTGAGGAAATCAGACCCGGAATAAATGAGATTTTCCCTTTCCAGGCAGGAGATAGTCTGCATGTACTTGAGACTTTGGAAATGATTACTGAAAATTTTCGAAATGAAATCCGTTACGAAATTTTGGAAAGAGATTACGATCTTGCTTCAGATAAACTTAGTTTTTCAGTGCGGAAAGAGTTCTCCCAATACCAGAATACTATGGGAGAGGTTTATGAGAGTTCCGGGGTGGATACGGTCGAGTGGGTCGTGGATCCGGAAAATTACCTGGACGTGAAATTGCCTTATTCCTATGCTACATTGCTCCCGGGCGAGCAAGAATTGACGGATAGCAACGATATGATGATGTTGAATTACTACCATCTCAGCTCAGGTGAAAACTCCGCTTTTGACAGAAGAGAAATCCATTTTTTTCAGGAGCATATGTTTATCCATAACTCTCCAAACTGCCTTTTCTACTCAGCGCCGCTTGGTCATCCATCCTATTACAGCAAATATTTTATCGAGGGTTTGGGCGGTCCGTATTTTTACCTGAATGACCTCCATCGCAGGCCCGTTTTTGCAAGCACAGCAGATGAGCGTTGGGGTGAACCATTGGATTTTGTTGTTTCTATAGATGAAGTTATGGATGATGAAATTGTTTTGAAACTGTTTCCCAATCCGGTAGTAGCGGGTGACGAGCTGACAGTAAAAACCAATCATTATAGCGATAAGCACGTAGAAATTTACAACGTACAGGGGACCAAAGTACTTTCGATGAATGGAAATGAAGATGCATTTACTATTTCTACTTCGATGCTCCCGACAGGTACTTATATTCTGAGGTTGATAGAAGCAGACAATCCTCCGGTTTCGCGAAAATTTATCGTGCGGTAGTTTAGCTGAAAAAACTGTGTGGTCACCTGTTTTAAGGGGGATTTATTTACAAAAATCAAACTCTGAAAGGTGGGATTTACAGGTGCAAAGTATATTTTACAGAATTTGCCGTATAAAAAACCTTTATCTTTAACTTAACTGCTACCATTGGACTGGGAATTGGTGCAAATGCGTTAATCCGGGAGTTCTGCCTCCAGCTTTCTAAGAAATACTCACTTTGGGATAAAAAAATGGCGGAAACCTTCACATGATTCCCGCCAATAATAAATGATTGAAAGACTCTTTATTCGGTGAGCAATACATCCCCGCTGAAATCTCTGACTTCTCCATCAATATAGCGCACCCTAAGGTGATACACATAAATACCCGGATTCATTTTTTCTCCGCGGAAAGTACCGTCCCAGCCAGATTCCGGATCATTGGGTTGTATGTTTTCTCTTTCAAAAACTTTGTTCCCCCAGCGGTCAAAAACCCTAAGTTTTTCTACTTCAAACAAGTCCTGCTCTCCGTAAACTATAAAGGCATCGTTTACCCCGTCTTCATTGGGAGAAAAAGCATTTGGAATATATACATTCCGGTTGAAAATGACGGAGACTGTGATTTGGTCGGTGGCGGTACATCCGTTGATGTCCGTCACAATTAGAGTAACAGTCGCAGTGGAGGGTTCTTCGAATTCTATTTCCAGTTCATCGCAGGGATCGCAAAACGGGCTTTGGTTGATGAGCCAGCGGATCAGGTCTATGCGGTCGGGACCGATGCTCACGTCACCCTCTACTGTGGTAGTGGATCCCACCTGTATTTCAATATCTCCACCCAGGGAAACGACCACTTGAGGGGGCTCATCAAAGGAAATCAGGGTGTCCACCTCGCAGCCGATTTCATCCGTGATTACAAGTTCGTACTCGCCGGGTCCCAATTGCCCAAATAATCCATCCGGTGTTTGCATTTCATTCAACTGGTAATTAATTGGCGGACTTCCCCCCTGGACCTCCAAAACATTGATAAAACCATTTTCATCTCCGAAGCACAAGGGGCCGGAAGCTTCAACCTCAAAGCCTGTGATGTCGTTCGGATCTCTGGTAACCTGTGCGGTTTCGGTGGAAATGCAGCCGGTGGTGTTGTCCGTGACCCGGAAAACGTAAACGCCTTCTTCCTCAGTCTCAAATAAAGTGCCTTCGGCCAGCACTTCAGTGAGGTCCTCATTGAGCCACTCAAAAGTAAGATCTTCATCCGGGTCGAAGTCAGGGTCTCCGACTATCACTTCTTCAGTGACACAGTTTAACTCCATGTCTTGTCCTGCACTGATGAGAGGCAATTCATTGACCGTCAGCTCAAAGCTGTTCTCACCTGTACAGCCGTTGTCATCTGTGACCGTGACTGTATAGATTCCCGATTCACCAACACCAATACCCGCCTGGCCCTGACCACTGCTCCAACTGTAGGCCGCAAAGCCTTGTTCAGCCTGTATGGAGGCGAATTCTCCCCGGCAGATTTCTTCGGGGCCTTCAATAGAAGGTATAATCTCCGGATTTTCTGTTACTTCAAATTCCGCAGTCCCTGTGCAGCTATTTTGGTCGGTGACCGTAACGGAATAAATTCCGCCTCCTTCCACTTCGGAATCGGACATTACACTACCTGTGCTCCATTGGAAACTCTCGTAGATGTCCGCCACCTCTATCAGACCGGTTTCTTCAAAACAAACAAAGCCTGTGCCTGTAATCTCGGGTTCGGGAGGATCGTACTGCTGAACTGCTACAGAAGCACTTCCGGTACAACCGTCATCATCGGTTACGGTAACAGAATAGGTGCCTGCGTCAGCAACCGTTATTGAGCTGCCGGTTTCTCCCGTATTCCACTCGTAATCAACAAAGCCGTCCCCCACATCCAATACGGTCGATTCTCCGGGGCAAAACCCGGGCTCACCCCCGATGTTTGGCTGCAACTCCTCATCTTCTGTAATAAACACACTGGTTTCGTTAACGCAACCATTATCATCGGTCACTGTGACGCTGTACTCCCCCTCATCGGAAATGGTTATGGTGGAGGTGGTCTCACCTGTGCTCCATTCTATTTCAGGAAAATCGTCTATTTGAAGGGTGGTGGAGAATCCGGTACAAAATGTGGTGGACCCCGAAATTTCGATCTCGGGCAGGTCATTGACGGTGAATTGCACTTCAGTCGAATTGGTGCATCCATTAACATCCTCCACTTCGACGGAGACCATTTGTGACTCGGAAACGGTGATTTCCGGGCTTGTTTCCCCCGTACTCCAGTTGTATGATTCATAAAGGGTCTCAGTGGAAAGTACGCTGACTTCGCCTTCACAGACTTCCAATTCTCCCTCAATGACTGGTTCCGGCAGGGGGTTTTCTGTCAATTCAAATTCTGCAGTTCCAGTACATTCATTTTGGTCGGTCACTTCCACAGAATAATTTCCGCCATCAGTAACTTCGATGGTCTGTGTTTCTTCTCCATTTGACCAGGCATAGGATTCAAAAGTTTCGTTGACGGTGAGTTCGATTGATTCCCCTGTGCAAAACTCTTCCGGTCCCTCAATTTCAGGTTCGGGATCTTGAAAGGTTTCCAGCTCTATGGAAAAGGAGTCAATACAGCCGTTTTCATCTACGACCGTGAGCTGAAAAAGGCCCGGCTCCTCAGCGGTCCAGTTGTTTTCCTCGCTGCTGTCGGGCCAGATGTATTGTGTTATATTGTCGTCCGTATCAAACAGGATTTCAATTGATTCGCCGGGGCAGAGACCCTCCCTGGCCACTTCAAATTCTCCTGTGGGAAGTGGGTTAACAGCAAGTGAAAAAGTATCTGTCCCAAAACAACCTCGTCCATCGCCCACAAGCACTGAATACTCATCTTGTTGGTCCACGGCAATCGAATCTTCCTCGCTTCCGGTACTCCATTCGACTTCGGCAAAAGCATCGGACAGGCTGAGGTTGGCGGTTTGGCCATCACAAATTTCTTCGGGCCCGATTATGGATACATCCAGGTCATCGGCAAGTGTTATTTCGACCGAATTGGTGCCTGTACAACCCAGATCATCGGTGACCTCAACTTCTATTACACCTTCAGTATTAACCTCAATGGTAAAGGTGTTCTCTCCCGT
>PWJP01000024.1 GCA_003559985.1 Saprospirales bacterium | reverse complement strand
CTGCTTTAATAAATATATTTATCAGTTCCATTTTCTAGCTGTTTTAGTATTTAACTTATGATACATCCACCAGGTCGCGATTCCACGCTCTGTGTACCCAAATCAGGACACCAATTACAAAAAGTGCCGATGCCGAGAGTACCATCAGGTTGTTCGGCATGTACCACTCGAGCCACCAATGGGCTTCGGTGTTGATTGCAAACTGAGCTCCGGGGCCAATAATATCCCAACCCATCAGGGAACCTGATCCAAATAGCTCTCGGAAAAAGGCCACAATGATAAGTATCGCACCATAACCCATTGCATTTCCAACACCATCTATGAACGATGGCCATGGTTTGTCTGCCATCGCAAAGGCCTCGAGACGTCCCATGATGATGCAATTGGTAATGATCAATCCGATAAATACCGACAATTCCTGATAAATGGGGTAATTTATCGCCTTGAGCGACAACTCAACAACCGTTACCAGAAAGGCGATGATAATCAACATCACGATCATCCTTACCTGTTTCGGAATCGAGTGCCTCAAAAGTGAGGTGAACAAGCTCGAAAAGCCCATAACAAAAATCACCGCCAGGGTCATAACCACTGCCGGAGAAACCTGTGTGGTAATTGCCAAAGCAGAGCAAATACCGAGTACCTGAACGGTAATCGGGTTGTTGTCATTCAAAGGATCGGTTATCAACCTGCGTTCCCGCTTTCCAAAAAGCGGCTTCCGCTCTTTTACTTCGGCTTGTGTAGTAGTATTTGTGTCAGCCATTTTTAATCTATTTTAAATTTCATACAACTATCTAAAACAATTGTTTACTGTGTTTCTAATTTCTCAAAGTAGGCAAAGTAGTTTCTCAAACCACGGCGAAACATATCGGTTACACCGTCATTGGTAACTGTCGCCCCCGTTACGCCATCCACTTCGTGATACTCGTCTCTTGCACGGCCTTTTACCACTGTCACTGATTTAAACTCTCCCTCATCATCGAAGAGCCTGGTGCCTCGAAATTGTTCTGAAAACATCGGATCGTCGGTTATCTCGGCACCCAGACCCGGTGTTTCAGCAGCGTGTCCGAAGGCTACACCAGCTATAGTATTGAAATCATCCTCAAGGGCGACGTGTGCCCAAATGTCATCCCAGAGACCACTACCGTGAACCGCCACTATGTAAAATTGACGATCATCGGTGGTGTTGAAGACGAAGACCGGCATAATGCGTTCCGACTCGGATTTTCTGCGTTCGCGACCGATATTTATGTGCTCGGCCATTCCACCTGAGTATCCTTTTTTCTGTACTTCTTCTTTAGACAAGGTGTTGCCTTCTACATCGACGACATACTGGTCAATTTGATTGTCAAATATTTCCAGTACTTCATCATCGGACAAGCTCCTGACCGGTTGCTCCAAATGGTGCCCGACGGCATTGAGAATCGAGCGCTTATTGGCAATGGCTTCATTGCGATCGTGAATCGGTTGCAAAAGAGTGGCCATTGAGGCCAATACGAGAGCCACCACCACGGAGACTATCAAAATGAACTTAACTACGTATCCTGTACTATGCACTTGCTAAACGTTTTTGCATGTTCTTTCTAAGAACAAGGTGATCAATTAATGGTGAGAACGTATTCATCAAAAGTATCGCCAACATCCAACCTTCGGGATATGCAGGGTTAATTACCCTCACTATCATCCCAAAGAATCCAATCAAAAATCCGTATATCCATTTACCCCTCTCTGTAGAAGCCGCTGTCACAGGGTCTGTCGCCATAAATGCCAGCGCAAAAAGGAAACTTCCCAAATAAAGGTGATGATACCAGGGAACGGTCATAAATGGTGTTGCTCCCCAAAGATTGAGTAAAAGTCCTGTAAAAATCGCACCGATAAGCATACCGGCCATAATTCTCCAACTTGCTATCCCAATGGCAGCAAGGAAAACGGCTGCGATTATGATTAAGGGCTTGGAGGTTTCACCAATTGAACCGGGAATGGTTCCCCAAATCATTGCTGTCTGCGTATATACTTCGGTTATGGCCTCCCAGCCCCCTTGAAATCCAAGGGATAGCGGGGTGGCTCCGGTAAAGCCGTCCATGACATACCAACCAGGGTCAAAGGTGGCCAGGCCGAAGTAATCGAATATTCCGTTAAATAAAGTGAGATGCACCCAACCGTACTCTACCGGAGAATTGGGGAGCTCCAGGTTTTCAAATCCGGAAATCCAAACGCCGTCACCTGATATTTCCGTGGGATAGGCAAAGAAAACAAATACACGAGACAATAGGGCAACGTTCCAGATATTCATACCTGTACCACCAAATGCCTCCTTACCGATAATCACGGCGAAAGCCACACTCAGTCCGAGTATCCAAAGAGGAATGTCGGGTGGCATGATAAGCGGAATCAAGGCTCCGGACACCAAAAATCCCTCCTCAATACTGTGACCCTTTTTGGCGGCGTAGTAAAACTCAATGGCCAAACCAACCACGTGGGCCACAATAAATATGGGGAGCAATTGCCAAAACCCATAGAGAAACTTAAGGTGGAAACCCTCCAGGAAACCAGTGTACTCACCTATCGCAAGAAAATGCTGATGTCCAATGTTGTAGGTTCCAAACAGATAACACAACTGGAGAAGCAGTACCACGTGAACCATGGTGCGCTTCAAATCCATATTGTCCCGGATGTGAACCCCGTCTTTGGTCACGTGATTGGGAGCAAACAAAAATGTGTGTATCCCATCGTACAGTGTCCAGAGAAACGGAGAACTTTTCTTGTCCGGTTCAAACTTGTTAATTGTATCAAGCAGCTTATCCTTCATTTGATTAATTTTTCCATCAAACAACCGGTGAAAAATTCCACCTTTTGTCGCTAATATATCCCCTGCTTAACGGGGTGGTTTAACAATTTTTTTTACTCGTTCACAATATCGAGTACCTCCCTGAGTATTTTCTGAAGAGGCATTTTCGATGTGCAAACAAATTCGCAGATTGCAATGTCTTCCTCACTCATCTCGTAGATCCCAAGACCTTCCATCCGTTCAAAATCATTGGTCATAATCGCTTTCATCAGATGTTGTGGATAGATATCCATTGGCAATACTGCTTCATACTGTCCCGTGACCACAAAAGCTCTGGGCTCTCCGTGCGTATTAGTGTCTGCGGTATATTCTAAATCCGGAAACAAGAAACCCGGGAAAGTTTTGGACAAACTCGGTCTAACAGCTTGAGGCAACAACCAACCGAACATCTCGTAGTAATTACCCTCCAACAATACAGTCACCTGATCATCAAAAAAGCCGAGAAATCCGTCGCGCTCTTTTTTATCTCCAGTCAACACATCGCCACTGACGATCCTTACATTGTCATCCCTGAATTCCACACCCGACAGTACTTCCTTCACACTCGCACCCGGTCGGGTTTTCACATATGCATTGGGCTTAAACTCAGCACCGGTAAGCGCAAACAGACGCTCAGTATTATATCGCCTCTCTGTCAACATTCTACCTAGTACAATTACGTCATGCGGGTGTAAATACCACACTACATCGCCTTTTTTAATGGGCTTAATATGGTGAATCTGAACGCCCACATTTCCTGCAGGATGCTGTCCTTTAAACCAGTATTTCTCCACATTCTCTGCATTGAGGAAAACCTCCGAGGGCATCTCCTCTCCTCTTCCATCCAAACCGAGGTGCACAGAACCTTCAGTCAATTTATTCAGCAAATTCAAACCAGCCTGAAAAGCAGCTGACTCACCCTTTACCGTAAAATTGAGATTGGGGGCCAATGGTGCCGTGTCAAAAGTAGATATAAACACATCTCTGGGAACCTCTTCCGGATCGGGAATAGTATCAAAAGGTCGTTGGCGCAAGTGCACCCAACCCCCGTATTTCTTTAAAAAGTTGACCAGATCTTCCCTGGATGCAGTTTCCAAATCAACTGCGGGCAGCTCCTTGTACTTTATTTCTTTATCTGCCAAAAGATTGACCTCGTGTATCGCACGCTTGGGTCCACGCTTTATCCCGACAAACTCACCACTCACGGGAGCTACAAACTTGATTTCCGGGCTTCGCTTGTCGAAAAACAACTCCTCACCTGCCAGTACACTACTACCCTCATCGGGAACGAGCTTTGGTATCGGAGCCAGTCCGTAAAAATCGGTTGGCAATACAGAATAGTTTGAAACATTGGGTGTCTCCAGTATTTTATTCTCCGGTTTGCCCTCCAGGTTGATATCAAAGCCCCTGTTTAGGTGAAAGTATCTATCTCTGGGTATGTAGGTAGGCAATTTATCTGAACTCACCTTGAAGTCTTTGGGAAAAAGTGAGGCATCAATCTTAATATCCTTGCCCTCCATCTGTCTCTTACTCTCCAATTGGAGCAAATTATCCGCTACGAAAATCACCGCACCAAATACAATGATAACAGTGGCGATGATCAAACTCGTAACCAAATCCAAACCGGAATCATTACCTGCCAAAATAACATTTGGAAAAACTACAAATAATGACAACAGAAAAAGGGAAACACCCCTTAACCTCAACCTGTTATTCTTAAATTCCATCGCTTTCTGAAATTATTTAACAATTTAGACGTCTCCCGTCTCAAAAATCAACACAAAGATATAAAGTCTCCAATATTCCCCGGATTACATACAAGCAATTTTAAGTCTCCTCATTTGTTTAGACTTATTCTAAACAACAAACCCCTATTTTGACCCAACCAGCATAATCATTGACAGCGATGGACGAATTTTTCAATAATGTCAGTCCACTTTAATGATCATTCCAGCGTGGCAATTTTATAAAACTTTTATGACCTCTTCCTTCAGCCAATCCACCGCCTTGCCAATTCCTTTGGGATTGGCACCACCGGCGCTGGCAAAAAAGGGCTGCCCCCCTCCACCTCCACTGATGAATTTACCGGCTTCTCTGATCAAATTCCCCGCATGCAAATCGCTCTTTTCTGTCAACTCCTTACTTATCGCCAGCATCAACTGTGGCTTTCCGCCGATTTCTGCACCACAGGCAACCACAGCAGGATTGAGGTCCTTTTCGACTTGAAACACCAGGGTTTTCAATGCCTTTGCATCTTTTACCGGAACGACCTCAGCCACAATGTGAATCCCATTCTTTTCCAGGGCATTTTCTCGCAGTTCGTCGCGGGATGATGCCGCGGCCTGTTCACTTGCCTTCTCCAACTTTCGCCTCATTTCCCTGAGCTCCTCCTTCAGGCCGGCAATAGCACCGACAGGGTCTTTGGGGTTTTTGACCACGGCGGAAATTTCATCCAGTAAATCCATGCGCTCCCGGACATACTTCTCAGCATCGATTCCAGTGACTGCAACAATTCGCCTAATGCCAGCGGCCACTGCAGATTCACTCACAATTTTAAAAAGCCCGATCCGGCCAGTGCGGTCAACGTGACATCCACCGCAGAGCTCCATTGAATATTCTGGATCAAAGGCGATCACCCGAACTTTTTCTCCGTACTTTTCACCGAATAACATGGTTGCCCCTTTTTCGCGAGCCTCCTCAAGAGGTATGTCCCGGTATTCTTCGACCGGGATATTCTCTCGTATCTTGCTGTTTACCAGCTGCTCTATCTCCTCCAGTTGCTCTCTCTCAACTTTGGAAAAATGCGCGAAGTCAAACCTCAGGTGGTCGGGTGCCACAAGTGAACCTTTTTGCTGCACGTGATCACCCAAAACTTCCCGGAGAGCGGCGTGGAGCAAGTGGGTGGCGCTGTGGTTGTTCTCAGTCGAAAGACGTCTGTCATCAATCACTTTGGCTTCCATTGGCCCATTTTCCTTTTCGGGGAGCCGGTCCACCAGATGGACAATTAATTCATTCTCCCTAAAGGTGTCCAGTACTTTTATTTTTTGCTCTCCCTGTGTTAGCCAGCCTCTGTCACCTACCTGACCACCGCCCTCGGGGTAGAAAGGCGTTTTGTCGAGTACCAGGTGTATCAAATCCTTTCCCTTTTGCTTTGTAATGCGGTACATGAGGGCGCGAGCATCCGGAATTTTCAATCGGTCGTATCCTGTGAATTCGGGCAAATTACCCTCCCGGATTCGGACCCAGTCTCCAACCTCCTTTTTTGCATCGGCCTTAGATCTGATTTTCTGTTCTTCGAGTTTTTTCTCGAAACCTGCCTCATCCACGGTCAAGCCCTCCTCCTGTGCCAACAAGGCGGTGAGGTCAAATGGGAAACCATAGGTGTCGTACATTTCAAAAGCGGCAACCCCTGGGATAATTCCCTCAACGGGCTCAATGCTTTGAAAGCGCTTCAACCCATCTGCCAGGGTTTTTAAGAAAGAGCGCTCTTCCTCCAGAACCACCTTTTGGACAAATTCTAACTGGCTGTGCAATTCCGGGAAAGCCTCCCTGTACTTTTCAGCCAAATCGGGTACCAATTCACTCAACAGTGGATCGGTCCTGTCTAAAAATGAGTAGTAGTAGCGAACGGCCCGTCTCAAAATCCTCCTCACCACATAGCCGGCGCCGGTGCTTGCGGGAAGCACCCCATCCGCAATGGTAAAACACACTGCCCGCAGGTGGTCAGATATCACGCGAAAGGCGATGTCCCTACGGTTTTTTTCGTCGTAACTACCACCGTATTTATGGCCTGTAAGCTTCTCAATTTTCCTGATAAATGGCAGAAAGTTATCTGTATCGTAACTCGATTCCACGCCCTGAAGCACCATGCACAGCCGCTCAAAGCCCATGCCTGTATCCACGTGTTTGTTGGGAAGGGACTCCAAACTACCATCCGCTTTTCTACTGTATTGTATAAATACCAGGTTCCAAATTTCGACGACCAGTGGGTGGTCTTTATTAACCAGGGTTGCGCCATCAACTTTTTTGCGCTCCTCATCGCTTCTCAGGTCAATGTGTATCTCACTGCAAGGTCCGCACGGACCCACGTCACCCATCTCCCAAAAATTGTCTTCCTTGCCGAACTTCAATATGCGCTCTCGAGGAAGAAATTCAGCCCAAAACTCCCCGGCCTCGGCATCCTCACCGATTTCAACTTCCGGATCACCCTCGAAAATGGATGCGTACAATCTATCCGGGTCTATATAATATACATGTGTTAATAGTTCCCAGGCCCAGGAAATTGCATCCTTCTTAAAATAATCCCCAAAAGACCAATTGCCCAGCATTTCAAACATGGTGTGGTGATAGCTGTCCACCCCCACCTCTTCCAGGTCATTGTGTTTTCCACTTACCCTAAGACATTTTTGGGTATTGGCAACACGGGTATGCACCGGTGTTTTGTTTCCCAGAAAGAAGTCCTTAAACTGATTCATTCCGGCATTGGTAAACATCAATGTGGGGTCGTCTTTGTTGACTATCGGGGCAGAGGGGACTACCTTATGCCCTTTTTCAGCAAAAAAATCCAAAAATTTTTTCCTCACTTTATCAGCACTCCAATCCATTATTTCGCTTTCACTTTTTTTAAAAGAATCAACCGTTATGCGTTGTTTTTTATTGAATTAAATATAATGATTATTTATAATTTGTTTTTTAATCTCACAACGCAATCATTTTCAAAACCTTACCAATCAAGTAAAATCATATATTTATATCTTAACAAAGGGTTAATCTCTTGCACAGCCAAATGTATTGTTGTATATTTGCCGCTGTTCGATTCCCATGAACCTTATCCGGGCGCAAAAATAGGGATTTTGCCAACAGGATTTCAAATGAAGCAAAAAAAGTACATTTACAACAGACAAACGCTGCGGTTTGAAGAACACAAACTG
>PWJP01000227.1 GCA_003559985.1 Saprospirales bacterium | reverse complement strand
TTGCACAAATCCATTGGTCATGTTTGACATTAATTATTTAGCTTTGTAGCAAATAATAACACATTAAACCAATGAGCTGGATTACAAATTTTCTGACTTCCTCGCTTGGGAAGAAACTGGTAATGAGTCTCACGGGCTTGTTTCTAATCATATTTCTGGCGGTGCATCTCGCCGGGAATCTGCAGTTGCTCTTTGACGACGGGGGGGAAGCATTCAATATTTACGCGCACATGATGTCCGAGGACCCGTTTATTTCGGTGGTTTCATACGGTCTGTATTTTTTCATCTTACTGCACATCATTCAGGGAATCCTGATAGCGCTTCAAAACCGCGGTGCCAGAAAAGTTAAGTACGCTGTGGGCAACAGAAAGTCCAATTCTTTTGCATCGCGCAATATGATGTTACTCGGATTGTTGGTGTTCTTCTTTTTGGCGGTTCACATGGGTGATTTCTGGTACAAAATGAAGTTCACCAGTGAGTTGGACATGGTGACCTACGCCGGTTATGACGCGGCAGTAAGCGATCTTTACACGCGGGTAAATGCAGCTTTTCAGGAGTGGTGGATAGTCTTGATCTATGTAATTGGATTAATCGCATTGGCACTGCACCTCTGGCACGGCTTTCAGTCCGCCTTTCAAACCCTCGGACTGAATCACAAAAAGTACACCCCCATCATCAAGGGTTTGGGGAAAATCTATGCGATTGTAATCCCCATCGGATTTGCGATAATTCCACTGTATTTTTTCTTTGTAAAATAAATTCCGGAAAACATTTACCATGACAAAGTTAGACGCAAAAATACCTGAAGGTCCTTTGAGCGATAAGTGGAGAAAATACCGGTCCACGGTGGATTTGGTAGCTCCAAACAACAAGAGGAAACTGGAGATCATTGTGGTTGGGACCGGTTTGGCCGGTGCTTCTGCAGCCGCGACGCTGGCAGAACTCGGCTACAAAGTAAAGGCTTTTACCTTTCACGACAGTCCCAGACGCGCGCACAGTATAGCGGCCCAGGGTGGTATCAATGCTGCAAAAAACTATCAAAACGACGGAGACAGTGTATTCAGGCTGTTTTACGACACCATAAAAGGCGGTGACTACAGGAGCAGGGAAGCCAATGTACACAGACTGGCCGAGGTGAGTACCAACATCATCGACCAGTGCGTCGCCCAGGGAGTGCCCTTTGCACGCGAATACGGTGGAACCCTTGCCAATCGATCCTTCGGTGGTGTGCAGGTATCCAGAACCTTTTACGCGCGGGGGCAAACCGGGCAGCAATTGCTCATCGGTGCCTACCAGGCGCTTTCGAGACAAATATCTCTGGGCAATGTAAAAATGTACAACCGCCACGAAATGCTTGACCTCGTGAAGGTAGATGGCAAAGCACGTGGAATTATCGCCCGCAATCTCGTGACGGGAGAACTGGAGCGACACGCTGCGCATTGTGTGGTATTGGGCACCGGAGGATACGGAAATGTGTACTATCTCTCCACCAATGCCATGAATTCAAATGTCACGGCTGCCTGGCGCGCTGTGAGAAGAGGTGCTTTGATGGCGAATCCCTGTTTTTGTCAAATCCACCCCACCTGCATCCCCGTTTCCGGCAGCTACCAGTCCAAACTCACCCTAATGTCAGAGTCACTTCGAAACGACGGTAGGGTTTGGGTTCCAAAATCAAAAGAGGATGTAAAGGCCATCAGGGATGGGTCCAAAAAACCGACAGACATTCCGGAAGAAGACAGGGATTACTACCTGGAGCGAAAATACCCGGCATTTGGAAACCTGGTACCCAGAGATGTGGCTTCCCGGGCAGCAAAGGAAGTTTGCGACGAGGGAAGAGGCGTCAACAAGTCGGGCCTTGCCGTTTTCCTGGACTTTTCTGATGCCGTTGTGAGGTATGGAAAAGCAGAGGCCAATGCCAACGGTCTGGACCCCAATGATACAGCACTGGTCAAAAAGCTGGGCACTAAAGTCATCGAGGGAAAATACGGCAACCTCTTTGAGATTTACGAAAAAATAAAGGGTGACGACCCTTACAAAACACCCATGATGATATACCCCGCCATCCACTACACCATGGGAGGTCTTTGGGTAGATTACAATCTGGAGACTACCGTTCCCGGACTGTTTGCCATCGGAGAAGCCAATTTTTCCGACCACGGAGCAAATCGCCTGGGAGCCTCTGCACTGATGCAAGGACTGGCAGATGGGTATTTTGTGCTGCCCTATACCATTGGTTCTTTCCTCAGCAAGGAGATAAAAACACCTTCCATTTCAACGGATTTGGATGAGTTTGCCCAAACTGAAAGCGAGGTCAGAGAGCGATTGACCGGATTGCTAAAAGTACAGGGTGACAAGTCTGTGGAGAGTTTCCACCGCGAACTGGGGCTCATTCTGTGGAATTACTGCGGAATGTCGCGCAATGCCGAGGGCTTGAAAAAAGGCCGTGAATTGCTGCAAAAACTGAAGAAGGAGTACTACGAAAATGTATTCATACCCGGAACCATGGAAGAGTACAATCCCGAACTGGAGAAGGCAACCAGAGTGGCTGACTTTTTTGAATTGGGTGAAATGATGATGGTCGATGCCCTCCACAGGAATGAATCATGCGGAGGACACTTCAGGGAAGAATACCAGACCGAAGATGGGGAGGCAATGCGCGATGACGAAAATTACACCTACGTCTCTACCTGGGAGTGGAAAAGCGATGGTGAAATAGCAGAGCACAGGGAACCTCTGGTCTTCGAAAATGTAGAATTAAAAACGCGTTCGTACAAATAAAATCCGACCGGCGCGATTGGCCGGTGAGCAATTACATTAGAAAAAAAGCAGAAAATGAAGCTCAAACTCAAGATTTGGAGGCAGAAAAACCAAAATTCCAAAGGCGGGTTTTCCAACTACACTGTGGAAGCCAATCCGGATATGTCTTTTCTCGAAATGTTGGATGTACTCAATCAGCAACTCATCGAAAATAAGGAGGAGCCGGTGGCTTTTGAACACGATTGCAGGGAGGGAATCTGCGGAACCTGCAGTATGGTAATAAATGGACAACCCCACGGACCTATGGGTCTCACTACCACCTGTCAGCTCCATATGAGACACTACAAAGACGGGGATACCATAGTTATTGAACCGTTCCGGGCAAATTCATTTCCCGTTATCAAGGACCTGGTAGTGGATAGAGCTTCTTTTGACAGAATTATAGAGGCCGGCGGATTTATCTCAGTAAATACAGGCCAGGCCCCAGATGGGAACACCATTCCTATTGAACAGGACCAGGCCAAAAAATCTTTTGATGCAGCGGCTTGTATCGGTTGTGGTGCTTGTGTAGCCGCCTG
Organism: Saprospirales bacterium; assembly: GCA_003559985.1. Lineage (GTDB taxonomy): Bacteria > Bacteroidota > Bacteroidia > Chitinophagales > Saprospiraceae > PWJY01. The sequence continues at coordinate 4,426 of PWJP01000227.1, read as the reverse complement.
CCCCAACTCATCCGCCATGCTTTTTGCCTCAGCTAAAGTGGCCCACCTCGGATACTTGCCACAGGGTCAAGTTGAGGAAGGTAAAAGGGTCAAGCGAATGGTTGCGCAAATGGACAAGGAGGGTTTTGGCAATTGTTCCAATACCTACGCCTGTGAAGCTGAATGCCCCAAAGGTATTTCGGTAGCCAATATCGCCAAAATGAACAGGGCTTATTTCTCTGCCGTGGTTTCCACCGATGAGGAGTAGGCAAACGCTTTCTCTCACCCTCACAAACCGCCACTATGCGCAAGTTCACTTTATCAATCGTGTTTTTATGGTTCGCTATACAATCTATGGCAGCCCAGGTTACTGAATTGGTGGAATTTCAGATAGTTCCAGAGGTTGAAGGCTCCTTTGCGACCTACCATTTCCACGTTGGCGGATTTCAGGGCATTGTGGGGGCTCAGGGTACTTTTACCTGGGACCCGGACAGCATACAGTTTCTCGAGATATCACACTTCGGCCTACCCGGTTTAAGTTCCTCCAGCTTCAATACCATAGAAGCCGTTGAAGAAGGATGGCTTTTCTATAGTTGGTTTTCTTTTCAGCCCAATGGAGTAGTCCTTGATGACTGTGATATTATTTTTTCACTACGCTTTGCAATACTTGAGGGTCCTGCAAGGGTCTATTCCTCAGATGAACCAGTGGAAATTGAATTTATGAATGCCAATTGGGAGCCAGTCGAAATCACCGCGCTGCAAGTAGAAGAATGCGATTTCACCTCCTCCTACCACTCACTTTCACTTCCACAATCACCAACCCTCTATCCAAACCCTGTTTTTGCTGGTGAAAAGCTCGAGGTCAATTTTCCAATCGAAGCCTCCTCAGGCTCCTTGAAGATCTACAACTCTTTAGGTCAGCAGATAGACCGCAGTACTTTCTCGAACACCCAAAATTTATCCATTCAGCTCTCTCAGGACCTTCTTCCCGGTTTGTACCTGCTGGAATTAACTATTGGAGATAAGAAAAGTACCCATCGCTTGCTAATTCAGTAAGGCATCTGCGAATTTCCACCTTTTTTTATTGGAAATAATTGTTCTTCTTCAGGCAATCTGATTTTTTCAAGGGGATTGTCCAGGTTGGCGTGCTCTCACTCATTTTAATTTTTCAGAAAAAAACCTATATTGCCGGCACAAAACACAGAACCATGGCCGAAAAAAATTACCGCGAGATAGTAGAAAACCGTTTTCTGGTATTCAACAGCCTGTTTCTCAACCTGCCTTTTGAGGATATATACGAAACGGGCACTTTGCTCCCGCTTTTTGAGCAGCACTGCCAGAAAAACTTCAGCAAGGGAAAGGACCCGGTAGAAATTATAGAGGAGTTTTTTGAGGAATACCAACCCGAGCTGGATCAATCGGGAAAATTCGACCTGCTGTATCGATTTATTCAGTATGTTGAGCGGCAGGTGGTTCTGTTTGATTCCGTGGAAGATGGGACCTTTGAAAAAATAAACGATGGAACAGGCAAGGGTTCGCTGAGCCAACTCATTTCAAGGGTGTCGGCAGAGGGGCGTGAAGAGGCGCTGTTAAAAAAACTCAATCAATTCGGTCTCAGAATCGTACTGACTGCCCACCCAACCCAATTTTACCCGGGTAATGTACTGGCCATCATAACCGACCTGGAGCAGGCCATCCGGGACAACGACTTGCAGCAAATCGACTTGTTGTTACAACAACTGGGGAAAACCCCCTTCATCAATAGGACAAAGCCCACTCCCTTCGATGAGGCAGTGAGTTTGTGCTGGTACCTCGAAAATGTATTCTACCGGGTTATCCCGGAAATCATAAGCAAAATAGAGGACTTTGCCTCTGCGAGCAAAAAGACCTTTTCCAATCACCAGTTAGTCAGTGTGGGATTTTGGCCCGGAGGAGACCGCGACGGCAATCCATTTGTAACCCACGAAACCACCTTGAAGGTTGCGGACAGACTGAGAGAAACCGCTCTAAAATGCTACTACAGAGATATCCGCCAATTGAGAAGAAGGATCACTTTTCAAGGGGTGGAGGAAATTCTTCTCAATGCCGAACGGAAAATTTTTAATGCGGTGTACGGCGAACCCAACCGGGGTTATTTTACTTTCGAAGAACTGGAAAAGGACCTGAACAAGGCCAGAGCCGCACTGATCGAGCGACATCAGGCACTGTTTTTAGACCTGCTCGATGGATTTATACTAAAAACCCGCATTTTCAAATTTCATATGGCACCCATGGATGTGAGGCAGGACAGCAGGAAACACCAGGACCTCTGGGCTGCCCTGACTGGCGAAGACCTCGATGAATACACCGCAGACAACCCCTCAGAAGAGGCTGAAAAACTCGAATCCATGGCCTCCCGGGCGGAAGGTCTTAAAACAGACGCAGATCTCGATGAGTTCCACCGGGAAATGCTCAGGACTTTTGAAGTGATACCGGAGATTCAAAAGCGAAATGGAGAACCGGGCTGCTGCAGGTACATTATCAGCAACAGCATGAAAGCCGCTGATGTGATTTTTGTTTATGCACTGGCGCGCAGGGTTTTTGGCACAAAAAAGCCCCCTTTGGATGTCATCCCGCTATTCGAAAGCATCGACGATCTAGCCACTGCCCACAATGTTATGGAGTCACTGTATCTGACGCCATCCTACCGGGACCATCTGGAATCGAGGGGAAATCGCCAGGTCATTATGCTGGGTTTTTCAGACGGCACAAAGGACGGCGGATACCTGCAGGCCAATTACTCCATTTTCACAGCCAAGGAGGAGCTGACCAAAATTTCACGTAAATACGGCATTGAGGCTGTGTTTTTCGATGGGCGGGGAGGACCACCTGCACGTGGCGGGGGAAACACCCACGACTTTTATTCCTCACTGGGAACCGATATAGAAGCCGGGGAAATCCAACTCACCATTCAGGGACAAACCATCAGTTCCAATTTTGGCAATCCCCTGGCCTGCAACTTTAACATCGAACAACTGCTGACTTCCACGCTGGAAAATGCCATATACCCGGAGCGCCAAATACCCTTTGAGAAGGAACAGCGCTCACTTTTACACGAACTAGCCGCAGAGAGTCGAAGTGCTTATGTCAGTTTAAAACAAGACCCCGCCTTTGTGAGCTATCTGGAAAAGGCCACCCCACTCCGCTTTTTTGGCAAAACCAATATTGGTTCCCGCCCCGTAAAACGAGCAGGCGATAAACCCTTTAGATTTGAAGATCTCCGTGCCATTCCCTTTGTAGGTTCGTGGGCACAGATGAAGCAAAACGTCCCCGGTTACTACGGCTTGGGTTCTGCCGTGGAAAAAATGGCCGAAAAGGGAAAGCTGAATGAAGTAAGGGAACTCTACCAAAAATCACCGTTTTTCAGAGCGCTATTGGGAAACAGCATGCAGTCCGTGGCCAAATCCTTTTTCCCGGCTACCGCATACCTCAAAGACCATCCGGAATTTGGGGATTTTCTGCTCCGAATCAAGTCCGAATTTGAACTATCACAAAAATGGCTTTTGGATATTTCAGATCAGGGGATTCTTCTGGAGGATAATCCGGTTTCAAGGAAATCCATCGAAATCAGGGAGCGCATCATTTTGCCGGTCATTGCTATTCAACAATACGCCCTGCAACAACTGGTGATGAATGACAGTGAGTTGAGCGAAAGCCAAAAAGTCTCCCTGCAAAACCTGGTTTTGCGATGTATGTACGGCATCATCAACGCTGCGAGAAATGCTGCGTAACTGCTGATGGTTACTTCAGTTGTGAATTGGTGAGTCTGTGAGTCGGTGAGTTACTCTCCAGAGCGCGACCTCTATGTAGCAGGTAGTATAACTATATGCAGGGGTTGTTGATTTTCCAGTTTTTCTTTCAGTGATCGCCGTTCCTTTGTGGTGGAACTCATTGGTTGATGGTTACTTCATTTGTGAATTGGTGAGTCTGTGAGTTGGTGAGTTGTTCTCCAGAGCCTGACCTCTATGTAGCCGGCAATGCATCTTTACCTGGGGAGTGTTGGTTTTCAGGGGGTGTCCAGAGGTGAGAATCGACACTTGCTTTGTCAATCTGCGAGGTTGGCAGGTTTGAATTTCTGCTTAAAATAACCCAATCTTCTGCGTAGTTTTTTTCTGCATTCGGATTTCAACAATAGATTTAGTTGAAAGGGATAGGATTTAAGGCCAAACTTTTTGCAATCGATAACTACCGGCCTGTAAATATCGTTGGAAACCTTTTGTACCAGGATATTGGTTCCCTTGTTAAAAACATCAAAAAGCCACACTTCGTGCTCCATTAAAAGATGGAATATGGTTTCAATATCATTCCAGAAATGGACATTGTGAACCGGCCCGTGTTCTATGATTATTTGAGAGTACTTGCCATCGAAATCTCTGGGCCTCTCGGACAACAAATAATCACCCTTTAT
>PWJP01000118.1 GCA_003559985.1 Saprospirales bacterium | reverse complement strand
TGTGGAAGTCTCTTTTTTCCCCGTGCCAGCCTCCGAAGAAATTAACTTCACCTGGGAGGGCCTGTCGGAAACAATGCAGATTGCCATTTTTGATCTCAGTGGCAGATTGGTTAAGCGTGCCGACATTTCAAAAAACCAGGGACTTTCGGTCCAAAATCTGCTTCCTGGCATGTACATCTTCCATCTCTCAGACGGAGAAAATCACGCTCAAGGTAAGATTAGTGTTCACTAATTCTGCTTGTTTGACGGGAAATCGCTATAAAAAAACATTTAATCGGCAAATATTCACGGAGCCAGGCCTGTAAAATGGATGGGGCTATTTCTGCACCACCATTTTGTGCAGGCCAATACCATCCTCAAATACAAGCCTGATCACATAGACTCCGGATTGGAGATGGGCCGTGCTAAACTGATACTCCTCACCAATGTCTTCAATCCCCTGATAGACCAGCACCCCTCGCGTATCGTACACCTGCACTTCGGTTTCGCCAAGTGGTGTATCGGATCGCATATGCAGCATATCGGTTACCGGATTGGGGAACCATTCCAGTTCGTGTTTTTGGGTAGCTGCCGGAGGTACACTGACATCCGTTTCTATTTCAATCTCAAAGCAATGTGTTTCACTGGAAGCACAATGGGTTACGGCCGTCACGCAGGCTTCGATTATCCCCGCCTCGGCAAACGATACTTGAAGAGTGTGATGGTTGGGAGCCCAGTGAAAAATATCCGGTTGCTGGCTGAATGACCATTCATAATCCACAGTTGCTTGTGGGTTCGTTATTTCTATGGGAATCAAGTCTCCCTGAAGGAATTCTCCCTCAACATCAACCACAGGAGTAAAGGGGAGGTAATTTACCAGAGGGACAGTAAAGGGCACTGAAAAATCACAACCATCCGGTCCGGGTTCTCCATCGATATGGGCATTCATTCTGAATTCCAGGTTTTCCTCTTCAGGATTGAGGAATACTGATTCAGGAAGGTCAACACAAATGATATTGCCCATAGAATTGTCTCCGGTTGCCAGTACTTCTCCATCACTCATTCTCACCCATTCCCAGGTAAATTCAGTGTCCAGATCATGCAATCCCATATCGGGGAATATCACTCCGGGAAACTGCGTGCAGATTGTAAAAACAGAATCAACACAACCTTCAAAGAATCCGAGTACATCCAGTGATATTACAGCAAGATCGAGAACAAAGAAACTGTCGCACTGGTACATACTGCCCGGTTCCCCTGCCTGGGTTAAAAACACATCTCTATCTAATCCGTAAACTCCTGTGGCATCAAACGCCATGGCCTCTGGGTGTCCTTGCCCGGGAATGTAAAAGGTGTCACCGTGACAAATTACGGCTTCCAGTTCGGTGGGATTAAAGTAATTATCTCCTATAATAAAAAGCTCCAGAATGGCATCCAATTCACAACCAAAGGTTGTGTTTTCTGCATGAAATGTGGTGTCCAGGTGTTCCGTTTCCAGATTAAAAGGTCCATAGATTCTCTCTCCCACCAGGCCATATGGACTTGCCCATACGTACTCTTCACTCATACAAATGGTATCCCGGGTGAATAGGGAATCGATGATGGTGTCGTTTACAACTACTTCTGCACACAGGGTATCACCACTTTCACATAAACTGGATGCGAATACGCAAACCTCATACAAACCCTCCTGAGGAAAATCCAGAAAAGCTACCGTAGAATCAAAATCCTCGAGGATTTCCCCGTCAAGGGTCCATGTATAAAAAGTTGCATCTGGAATTCCTTCACCAATAGAGAACGGTATCTGCTCCACACCTGTGCAAACAGTATCCCCCGATTGAAAAACATCGCTGGCGGTATCCCCCTCCGGCTTTCCCAATAAATCGATTTCGGGTTCAGGGGGTTCACCATTCAATAACACCTCAAGAACTTCGACCTTGCAATTCCAACCATTCCATCCATCCACAACGATACCGTAAAGCTGTCCTGCTGCGACTTCAGCCTCGAAGGTCACAACACCAAATTGTGGTATTTGAATATACTGACAAGGGGATATGTGCGAATCCGGTCCGTCCGGCCACAGACCGGTACTTTGGCCTGTGGTATCGAAATCCACTCCGGCATCCAGTTCGTAAAGGGCAATTTGAACACCCTGAGCAGCGGAACCACTGATGCAATTGGATATCTCGACATCTATGTACAACTCCCCGGAATCGGGAACCACGAGACTCATCCAGGCGGGATTGTGAAATACGCAGCATTCACAGTGTGTATAGGGTACCCAGTGCTCATTAGGATGGAAAGCATCCAGATCTTGTAGAGTCAGAAACCTGCCGACAAGGTCATTCAAATCACAAACCACCTCAGTGTGGTTGTAATAAAAGGGAGGTTCGTCGTCGCATTCTTGCGGAACATCTGTGATATCGGCAACAACCACCTCTACACAAAGTGTATCACCACTATCACAGGGATTGAATCCGAAAACGCAAAGCTCAAATACACCTTCTTGAGGAAAATCCAAAAAAGCTTCTGTCGAATTAAAATCCTCGATTATTTCCCCGTCCAGTATCCATGTGTAGTAAGAGGCGCCATGGACTCCTTCACCAATGGAGAATGGCACCTGCTGTGAACCAGTGCTTACAGTATCTCCGGCTTGAAAAAAGTTGCTGGAAGTATCCCATTCGGGCATTCCTACAAACTCAATTCCGTGAGCAGGTGCCTCCCCATCCATTAGCACCTCAATGACTTCGACATTGCAGTTCCAACCATTCCATCCATCGACCAGGATACCGTAAAGCTGTCCTGCTGCGACTTTAGCCTCGAAGGTCACAACACCCAATTGTGGTATTTGAATATACGGACATGGGGATATGTGCGAATCCGGTCCAGCCGGCCACAGACCTGTACTCTGGCCTGTAGTGTCAAAACCTACCCCGCCATCCAGTTCGTAAAGGGCAATTTGAACACCCTCGGAACCGGCACCACTGATGCAATTGGATATCTCTACTGCTATATGCAAATCACCTGAATCCGGAACCGCGAAAGTCATCCAGGCGGGATTGTTAAGGACACAGCATCCACAGCGTGTATAGGGCGACCAGGGCTGATTTGGAAGGAAAGCATTCTGTTCCTGTAAAGTGAGACACTTGCCCACCAGGTCATTCAAATCACAAACCACCTCGGTGTGATTATAGTATAGTGGTGGTTCATCATCGCAGTCCTGTCTGGTATTTAGCTGATTGTCGCTATTATTATTTGTCTCTGCCTGCAAAATGGCGGGCATTTGCTCTAAATTGGCATCCACACTTCCAATGACTTCAACACCCTTTTGGAGAGTTTCAGCATTGTCACTCGCAGAATGAAGCGAAGAATGAGGGATGGATAAATAAGCGAAAGCAAACAGTAGCAGAAATACCTTAAAGGGTCGAATTGGTAAATTTTTTTTCATGATGATTTGTTATTTTTTTTAAACATAATTATCCCGGGAGTTTTTGTCAAACGACTACTCCAGTGGCTAAATTCCTTTATGAACAATGTCCACTTTATATCCAGCTGTGTTTCGAAGGCCAAAGGTTGGAATTTGTTAAAACAATGAACTTTGACCTAACCGGGTTATCAGATTTAATGAAACAGCTTGAAATCAGCGTCCATGATTTTACTTGTTTTGGCATTGGTTAATTCATAATCGCCCATCATTTCTGAACCACCATTTTGTGGAAGCCAATACCGTCTTCGAATACAAGCCTGAGCACATAGACCCCGGATGGAAGGTCGGCCGTACTGAACCGATACTCCTCACCTATGTCTTCAGTACCCTGATAGACCAGCACTCCTCGCGTATCGAATACCTGTATCTCAGTTTCGCCAAGTGGTGTATCGGATCGCATATGCAGTGCATCGGTTACCGGATTGGGGAACCATTCCAGTTCCTGTTTTTGGGTAGCTACCGGAGGCACACTGACATCCGTTTCTATTTCAATCTCAAAGCAATGTGTTTCACTGGAAGCACAGTCATTTTGTCCATAGACACAGATTTCAACGGTTCCCGGATCAGAGAATACCAATTCAAGTGAAGTTCCATTAGGGTCACCGATAATGGTATCGGGCTCCTGACTAAACGACCAGTGATAATCAATATCAATAAACGGGACATTGGTAATTTCTACGGGTATTACGTCACCAATTAAGAAAACATCATCACTTTCGACTTCCGGAGTTAGTGGGAGATAGAGGACGAGGAATACAGTCCAGGGAACTTCGAAATCACAACCATCGGACCCGGGTTCTCCATCAATATGGGCTTTCATTCTGAATTCCAGGTTTTCCTCTTCAGAATTGAGAAATTTAGACACAGGAAATTCAGCACAAATGAAATTCTCCATGGAATTGTCACCTGAATCAAGCACTGCTCCATCGCTAAGTCTCACCCATTCCCATGTTATTTCAACATCCACAGCATGGATACCCATGTCGGGAAATATTAATCCGGGAGACGCAGTACAAATCCTGAATATTGAGTCCTCGCAAGTTTGTACAAAATCCAACACATCTACTGCTATTACAGCAAGATCGAGAACAAAGAAACTGTCGCACTGGTACAAACTACCGGGTTCCCCTTCCTGGGCTATAAATACATCTCCATCTAATCCGTAAACTCCTGTGGCATCAAACACCAGAGTCTCGGGATGTCCCTGTTCGGGAAAGTAATAGGTATCACCACGGCAAATTACGGCCTCCAATTCCGTGGGATTGAAATAGTTGTCTCCTATGACATGTAATTCCAGAAAGGCATCAATTTGACACCCCACGCTGTTCACACTTAAACCCTCAAATGAAAAATCCAAATGGGAGACGTCTTCATTGTAAGGACCATAAACACCATCACCCACTGATCCTTCCGGTCATTCCCATACGTACTCTTCTCTCATGCAAATGGTATCCCGGGTGACTTTCGGGTTTTTGGGATATGCTACTATATCTCTACAGAGTGGAATTGAACTGCCACATGAACTTTTGGCCACCACACAGATTTCATAGTCCCCCGACTCGGGAAAATCCAGGTAAATCTCGGATTGGTTTTCGGTTCCCTCAATCACTTCTCCATCAACTGTCCAGGTGTATGTACAAATTCCCGGCAACCCGGTTCCCTCTAAACAGATATGAACATTCAACGCACCTACGCAAACAGTGTCGATTAGCTCAAACCCATAGGTGTATTCAAAACACCAATCGATTCCTTCACTTAAATCCCCCTCCACCTCCGGGGATTCACCATCGATTAGAATTTCCAGGATATCAACCTTGCATTGATCAGCAGACCAACCATCGATTACCAGGCCATAGACCTTTCCCGGGTGGAAAGAGTCAATGGTGACTTCCAACACTCCAGCTTGTGGAGTCACCATCAGAGCACAGTCGGTCACCAACATTTCTTCTTCGGGAATTAAGCCGGCTGCAGTTGTATCCTGGTTGAACTCTGTCTCACAGCCAAGGTCATATATCGCAATTTGAACGCCACGGTTAATCATGCATTCATAAACCTCCAGCCAAATGGACAGTTCCTCACCTTCCAGGTATCCTGTTGAAAAAACAATCCATTGTGGATTTTGCATTGTACAACAAGAATCACAAGCCGGCCAGTACTCATCCATGATTGGAGAACCCATTTGCAGACAATAACCATCCAACAAATGAAGGCCACAAAATATTTCTGCATGATTGTAGTAGTAGTGGGCATCGGTCTCACACAAGACCGAAGTACTTAAATTGAGGCAGAGGTCAAAATCAAGTGAGTCTTCCATTGGCCCAAAGATCATTAACTTGTATTGCTCATTGGGCATTACCTCACCAGAATTAATAAAGCCATTCCCCGTCACATTTACTTGTGAAAAGGCGAGCATTTCCAGGGAATCGCAGCCGTCAATTGATCTGAATAATACCGTGCCAGACTCCGTGAATGATTGAACATCAAAATCGACTTCAATATGTACCCAGTCTGTCGTGGAATCCGTAGCGAATTCATACCATACTACGGAATTGGATGAATCTAATGCATTGATAAGGTGGGATTCCATGTTTTCATTCGGGGTCAATATATTACCAGCATCAATATCTGCTGTGCCGGCACCTACCAAAGTCCCCTCTCCACACCAGATGTCTTCAGAAGAGCTTGAATTTTGGATGGGATCTGCATCTTCGCAGTTGTCATTGGCCGGGGGCTGGGAAGAAAAATTGTCATCAGCCATCAATTGCGGTGATAATAAAAAGAACAAAATAAAAGGGGTCAATACAGCAATTAAGGAAGGTAAAGATAGCGCTTGCTTCATGATGGAGCGGTTGAATTGGTTTAAAAAAAGTAACTTGATGCAATAAAGCACAATTATTAGACATCCGATCCATTGAAAACGCTGCATGCGATCCCTGGTTATTCTGTATTTTTTCGAAAAACTATAAGATTTTTTTAAGAATTGACGGGCTAAACACCTCGCTGGTTATCCATCTTGTTGAGTCCCGGACATCTCTGTGTTGCATCCATATAGAAAGCTCTACAGTAAGCTTAATAATTCATTTTTACCTAATGAATCCTATCAATTCGCCAAAATAATATTCCTCACATCCTCTCCGATTTCAGTAATCAAACGGACGTGATAAGTTCCCGCAGGGTAATTAGAAAGGTCTAATTCCAGGTGATTGAACCCTTGGGAACCCTCACCACTGTGTGTCATTATTTGCTTTCCTCCCGTACTGAACACCTCTATCTCATACCGGAGGTCTTTTGGCAGTTGAAATCTAAGATTAGTCAATCCGCTGAAAGGATTGGGTGCATTGGGCAAAAGTCGAAATTGACCGGACACGTCTTCAGCTTTCACAGAAAGTGCCAGGGGACCGGGCTGGAGATTGGAGTCGTAATATTCAGCTCGTAAAAATGCATCCTGAGAAGAAGGAATTGATGGGTGACCGGGATATTCAAGATCACTTTTTACAGTAATTGTAAAAAATTCCCGGTCGGGATCTGCCACCTGTGCATTGTGATCCCACCAATTTATTCTAATCACCCTTTTTTCACGATCGATAAAAACCATCTCATCCCTGAATCCGGGTAACTGACTGTGGTCTATATTCACCTCTGCATCGACCCAATCTTCAGACCAATCCATTTCAAGCTGAAATCCGTACAACTCCATGGAAGCGGAGGGTAGAAAATGGAATTCTGTTTTGTCAGAATTCACGGATTCATAGGCATATACGTCTAAATGCAATTTTGGGGAATATAGTCTGGAGGGGAGATTGCTGTAGTCTCCGGTAACCAAACCGAGTTTAATTCCCGTCCAGTCTTCGCTACTGAAGTCTTGATTAAGAGAGGTGTATTCCGCTGTTTCAGGAAAGTTGTCGGCAAGGGGATCCTCTGGGTCAGAAAAATTAAAATCCGATGGTATAAATCGCCAGTGAACTCCATGAGGAAGTTCCTGTATTTGACCAATAATAAATGACTGAAGGAAAACAAGGTCTAAGGTACTCACCTGATCGTCCTTATTCACATCCGCAGCAATTATTTTGTACGGGCTGTTGAGCAATTCAATATTCAGGATATGTCGCTGAATTAAAATTAAATTCAAAGTCGTCAATCCGGCTGTTGATGCATCATTCAAAAAAGGAGAAACACTGTAGTCCCCACCTTCAATCAAGGCCACCTCGTATGCACCGTCGGCATCTGAGTACACTGTGGTGTCCATGTGCTCAGTAACTTGAATTCCCGTATTTTCAATGGGGTCCCCATTTTCAAACTGAACCGTCCCGGAAATTTGGTAGGTTGAATCTGAGCAAAAGATGGTCACATA
>PWJP01000147.1 GCA_003559985.1 Saprospirales bacterium | reverse complement strand
GGAGTCGGTGCGCGCATGGCCTCAGGCAACCAGAAGTGAAAGGGGAACTGGGCCGACTTGGTGAAAACTCCCGCGAATAACAGCAACAAAATCACCGGATACATCGAACTGTCCCGCAAAAGGTCGCCTGACTGCAAAATTTCTGTAAAGGAATAAGTGCCGGCAAGCTGTCCCATCATCAACAGAGCAACCAGCAGCAGCAATCCCCCCCCTCCGGTTATACAGAGCGCCGTCAGTGCCGCCCTGCCTGCCTTTTTGTCCCGGTAGTTGAAACCGATGAGAAAAAAGGAACTGATGCTGGTCATTTCCCAAAAAATAAACAGTGTTATCAGATTTTCCGCGAGCACAAGACCGAGCATGGATGCCATAAACAGGGACAGATAGCCGTAAAACCGGTCCAGTTGCTTGTGGTCTCGCATGTAGGCTGTGGAGTAGAGGAATACAAGGGTGCCAATCCCGGTGATCAGCAGTGCGAACAGCAGACTCAGGATGTCCAGCCTGAAATTCATACTGACGCCCATGGATTCTGCCCAGTTGTACTGAAAAAGAATAGCCCCATTCGCAAGCACGGGGTCAACCATCAGGGCAAAATAGACAAACAGGGAAGCCGGGAGGAAGGGAATCCAGTAGGAAACCGATTTTCTCAAATGGTTACCTGCAAAGGCAAAGCCAAGTGCCGCAACAAAACCCACCAGGACAGCTGTCAGCATTTTATAAAAGCAATTTTTACCATCGCACTTTTGTCCAGAGAGGTTGCCATTGTGCCGGGATTTTCCGGTGTCATTTGTCTCTCTGTTTCAGACAGCTAATGTAAGTCCTTTTATTCTTTTATGCGATTTATTTCGGTCAAAAGTTTTTTTTGGGAATGGACCCGGAGCAGGATTTTATCACGAGAAGCGTTTTATTAGAACAATGCATAAAAATTGCCTACCTTTGCAGTCGGAAAAAAATTATAAAATTATGAGAATCAGTTGGTTGTTGGTTTTTGTCGTCCTTCTTTCAAAATCCGCTTTTTCCATGGCTGATAAACCGGTGGTCCATCTGGAATTGGTGCCGGAGGTAAAAGGAGAGGAAGTTCACTACCACGTGCTTGCCGGTGAATTTGTCAGGGTCGTATCCCTGCAGGGGACTTTTAGCTGGTCACTGGATTCCATGAGTTTCACTCGCATCGCAAAATACGGTCTTCCCGGCATGAATTCCTCCAATTTCAATACTGAGGTTGCTGAGCAGGGAAATATTTTGATCAGTTGGTTCACCATGGATGTCCGCAATGGCGTCACTATGGAAGCTTGCGATACGCTGATCACTTTTGTTTTTGAAGCGCAGCACGGGCCGTCAGATCTGCGGATAGTGTCCGACCCCTTGTTTATTGAATTTCACAACAGCAGCCTGGAAGAGCTTGAATTGAAGTACGACATCAGGAAGTCCTGCTCTTACGCACGCACTGGATTTTTGCGAGAACCACTTAAACCCACCTATGATTTTCACTATGAAAAAAAGGAGTTGGCAGGCCCGGCCGAAATGGCATCGGAAGTCCAGGACAACCCCCCACACTCCCGGCATTTTTACAAATACAACAGACAATGACAAAGAGCAAATTTTACTACTGGCGTAAGCTCAAATCCTCTGAAATAAGAGAACGTGTGATGAAAGCGCTGGATGAGAATGTGGACTTTGAGAACAACGAACTCATCGGGGTGCCGGCTTCGCATTTGGACCCGAAGGTTTTTAACAGCGGATCACCGCTTTTAAAGGACGCCCCTTTTCTGAATTCGCTGGTGAGGAATCCCAATCACATCGGCTGCCACACTTTGGGCACTTCAGAACCTTTTTTTAAAGGAACTCAGGAAATAGAGAAAGAGCTCATCGAGATATGCGCAGTGGACATCCTGGAAGCTGAGAGGGAGAGTTGCGACGGATATGTGGCTGCAGGCGGCACGGAGGCCAATATTCAGGCCATTTGGATCTATCGCAATTTTTTCAAAAGAGAGCGGAATGCGAGCAATGACCAGATTGCAGTAGTTTGTTCTTCAGATGCGCACTACAGCATGTACAAGGCTGCGGATTTGCTCAACCTGGATATTGAATTGATCCCTGTGGACGAGTCAAATCGGAGTTTGCAGAGGCAGGAGATTTGCCAAAAGCTGGGAGATCTAAAGAAGAACGGTAAAAAATACCTCATCGTAGTGGCCAATATGATTACCACCATGTTTGGATCGGTGGACGATCCAGATCTGTACATCGACTGCATCAAAGAGTTGGGTTTGGAGTTTAGAATGCATGTGGACGGTGCTTATGGCGGTTTTTTGCACCCTTTTATGTGCGATGAAAACAAATTGAGCTTCCAAAATCCATATATTGACTCCATCACCCTGGATGCTCACAAATTGGTTCAGGCTCCCTACGGCACTGGATTGTTTATTGCGCGAAAGGGTCTGATGAAATACGTCTATACAGAGCAGGCGCAGTACGTCAAGGGACTGGATGCCACCCTGAGTGGTTCCCGCTCTGGAGCGAATGCCATTGCAGTTTGGATGATACTGAGTACTTACGGACCGCACGGTTGGTTTGAAAAGAACCAAATGCTGATGATGAGGACCAATTGGCTCTGTGAGAAACTGGACGAAATGGGTCTGTACTACTACCGCAATCCCACAGCCAATATCGTCACCTTGAAGGCCATTCCGGAAATCAGGAAGCTGGCCGATCGCTTTGGATTGGTCCCCGATTCTCACGGAGATTCAGCCCGCTGGTTAAAAATTGTGGTGATGGAACATGTGACGCTTGATAAACTGGCCAATTTCCTCACGGCACTTCGACCACTCGTAAAATCCGGTGAAGCTGTTGTCTGATGGAAAAATCAGATAGGGCAGCGGCGGTAAAAAAGTTTTCATCTCCTGCTTATTTGAAATACGGAAATGAGAAACAGCGCTGTGTTTGGCGCTATTTAAGCGAATCTGATATCCTATCTGAACTGGCACCCTATCATCCCATTATTGCCGGAACCATCCCCATTGAGATTGATACACCGGACAGCGACCTGGACATTTTATGTGGTTTTGACTGCGGGGATGAATTCCGGGATTTTTTGGAGACGCGCTTTTCAGCTTGTGAAGGATTTGAGCTGAAAAAAGTTGTAAAACAGGGGCTTACATCTGTGGTGGCAAAATTTCGAGCAGGGCCTTTATCGATTGAGATTTTTGGACAGCCCATTCCTCCCGTCGAACAAGTGGCTTTTGTGCACATGATAAATGAATACCTGATCTTGCAGGAGCGGAGCGAGGATTTTAGAAGGGAGGTAATCAAACTCAAGGAAAAAGGGGTGAAAACTGAGCCAGCCTTCGCGCGCTTACTTGGACTGGAAGGCGATCCATACCAATTGTTGGCAGATTTAAAATGAACTTAGTTTTTTGCTGCTAATCCGGCACCCTGCTTACACCTGGCTCCTGAGTTCCCGCTTCCAACTTTGCCATCCGTAAAATGCGAGTACGGTGTAGATTACAAACAGGGCGGCAAATCCATATGCGCCCCGTGTCAAATAGAGGCCAATGTAGGCCGTATTGGTGACTATCCACAGGGGCCAGTTTTCAATTTTTCTCTGTATGAGCATAAAGGTGGCTATGATGGAGAACACAGTGGTAGAGGCATCCCAGTAAGTGGCCATGGCCGGGGTGTATTGTGCTAAAAATCGCCCACCTGCGAAGGAAAAGACAAGTCCGGCTAAAAGGATCAGCAGCAACTTGTGCACAGGAATCTGACTCACCGGCAATTCACTGCCGTCGCTACCGCCTTTTTTCCACTGATACCATCCCACAAACCCCATGATGACGTAGAAAAAATTGAGCAAGCCGTCGGCGTACAAACTGTATACTTCAACAGTGACCCAGACCCAGATGACGGTACTCAATATCCCGAAGTACCAACACCTGATGTCGTTTTTTGCGGCGAGTAAAATGTAGATCAAACCGGCGATTACAGCCACCAGTTCCATGATCAGGGGAAAGCTAAGCATTTTCGAAAACCTATTCCTCGTCCGAGATAAACACCCTGAATCGAGCTGATTTCACTATTGGGTCCGTATTGGCGATAATGTCAATGGTGACCTCTTGCTCTCCATCCCTTTCAGTGGGATCGTACACAGCTTTGATCTGTCCCCTTTGACCGGGAGGTATTGGGCTGGTGGTCCATTCTAGCTCGGTGCACTCACAGGCCGTCACAAAATCGATGATGAGATCAACTTCACCCGTATTGGTAAACTCAAAGGTGTATTCCGGTCTGTCTGATTTGGTGATGACCCCAAAGTCGTGAAACTGCTTTTCAAAGTGAATATCAGCAAACTTCTCTTCCTCTCCCGGATCGACTTGTGCAAGGTTGTCTCCGGTGCCTTTTGCGAGGCTGTCAAGTTTGGTTATTACCCTGCGGGACCCATAAAATGAAGCAATGCCGGATGACCCTTCATTGTCATTTAAGTAACCAAAGGCAATGGCCAGCTCTCGCACCGAAAGTCCGGTTTGAAGCTCTCTTTCAAGTTCCGGAGTGTGGAAGCCCTGAGGTTCATCACCCCGCAGTTCAATGCGCTCTTTTTGGATTTCTATTTCCATAGGACCTTCCACAATGGTAAACTCGGTCCGCCTGTTTTCCCTGTGTTCTTCTTCAGTGCATTCCACACCGGGGTGACAGTGGTTGATGATCTCGGTTTCGCCATAACCTACCGGTCGAATTCGGTCCGGATCTATTCCCCGGTTGACCAGGTATTCTTTGGCTGAATTGGCTCTGCGTTGGGAGAGGTCCATGTTGTACGACGGTCTTCCCCGCGCATCGGTATGCGAGGCCAGTTCAATTACCATGTCATCGTATTCGATCATCAGGTCGTAGAGATAATCGAGGTCCTGTTCCGCCTCCGGCAAAATGGCATCATCGTCAAAGTCGTAGTAAATATTGCTCAAACGGATGGCCTCATTGATTGAGACAATTTTAAAATCAGGCTCTCTTTCAAAGAGAAAGAAATCTCGTTCTATAGTGGTGTTTTCCGTGATGCCCACCGTATTGACTTCGACTGAGTCACTTTGGTAGTTGTCGCGTTCGAGAATGATGACGTAAGAGCGGTCGGCCTGGAGAGGAACATTAAAGGAGTTGCCCTGTTCGCTAGTTGCTGAAACCTCATTGTAAATTTCACCCCTTCTGATTTCCTGAACCCGAACAGTCGATCCAATCAGCGGCTCGTTGTTTTCGTCCAATGCGGTGGCAATGTAATTGATGGTCACATCTGCGACACTGACTTCAAAAATATCATCGCAACAACTCGGGCTTCTGGAGGTGCGCTTTCGCTCGTAGGGCCGGTTAGAAACGATAAAACCATCGCGTGCATCTTCATCCAGTCTGGGATAGAGGTCATCATAGGGAGAGTTGAATCCCGGGCCCATATTTTTTGGGTCGCTCCAACGGGTTCCGTCCCAGGTACTTTCGAAAATATCATATCCTCCCATACCGGGGTGTCCGTCTGAACTGAAGTACAGCGTACCATTTACATAAAAGGGTGTTTTCTCGTTACCGCTAGTGTTGATCACACCCCCGAGGTTGACCGGAGTTCCGTACCTGTTGCCTCCCTGGTGGGTTGCGTAATATATGTCATATCCACCGCGACCGCCATCCAGGTTTCCGGTGAAGAAAAGAACCGGATTTCCAAAGAGTTCACCAGGTGCGGGATGCGTGGCGATCCAGTCGCCGTTAACGCCCTCCAGTTTTTGAGGGGCACCCCAGTCGCTGCCGTCCCATGTGCTCATAAAAATCTCACTTTCTTTGAGTATTTCTCCCTTTATTTTGGAACGAGTGAAAAACATGGTGTTTTTATCTCTGGAAAAAGCCACATTTCCGGTGTGGTAGTGCTCGCGGTTGATGCGGTGGCGCATTCGCTCGCCCTGACCCCAGGAGTCATCGTCCGGTGGTGCTGAATAAATTCTCAAAAAATGAGGTTGTTCGTCTTCCGTGTAGGTAATTCGAGACCTGCGGTTGAAGGTGGCGTAATAAAGTCTGTCATCGGGCCCAACAGCAGGGGAGAGGTCAGTAAGACCCGAGTTGACAGTCTCGCCCAAAGCAGTGATAAAAAGGTCGTCAGGCTGAGTTTGACCCTTGGCCAGTTCCATACCCACCATTTCGATTTCGACCCTGTTTTTCAGACTGTCATTGTCGGTGAGTTCGAGAAATTCGCGAAAACTCTCAAGCGCTTTTTCTTCCTCTCCGAGAATGCGAAGGGTTCGGGCATAGAGAAAGCGATCTTCAATATAGAAGAAGTGCTCATCGCGCGGCAGGTAGCGCTCAAACCATCGCCTGGCCCTCTCGTAATCCCTCAATAGAAAGTTCAAACGGGCCAAATAGGGGAGCAATTCGCGATCCCTGCTCTCCCGGTAGCACTCCTGAAACATATCGAGCGCATTGAAGTAATCCCGCTCTGCGAATAGTTCGTGTGCAAACTCGAGTTTCATCTCGTAGGTGGGTTCGCTGATGGGCTGTGCTGTGAGCAGTGAAGCCGACAACACCAGACTGAGTGCTGAAATTAAGTAAAAGAATTTTGTTCTCATTCAAATAGTACTTTAAAAGTTTCCCGTATCAATCCAGGGCATCCGTTTAGAACCTCGGACAGAATATAACGGGATCAACCTCCGGTTTTTTATATATTTTGACAATATAACTGGCTGCAATTTCAAATGCTCCAAAGTAATTGGCTGCATTTGCCAGGTCTGAGGTGGTCATATCGTAGGCGACACTAACTTGAAGGTCGTCAAATTGCAGGCCAAAAAGCAAATGGGCCGAATCCTCCCATCGAAGACCCAATCCTCCGGTAATGTAAATATTTCGCTCCTCATTGACCAAAACTTTTGAACGAACCTGGGTGACCAGCTTGTCCACCGGGTCAAAGGTCTCAAACATAAACCCCGGACTGAGAGTAAGTATGTCATTCACCCTGATATCGAGGGTTCCGTGGGCGGTGGTGCGCCAGGGAAGTCGGCCACCCCTGCCCAATGGTGATAGATTTGCCCTGTTGAGGTGTTTAATGGCAAATCCCGCCTCCAGATTAAACGTCTCACTCAATTTGGACTTGAACATCAGACCGGCAGCGTACTCTTGCGCATTTTCAGCCTGGTCTGACAACATTCCCTGTGTGGGGTCTTGTTCTCCGAGAATAATGGCCTCGGAATTGTAGGCGTCTATGTCTCTGATTCTCTTTGCGTAGGCTCCGGTTTGGAATCCGGCCACAATGTAAGTGTTGGCCTCCTGTCCAAGTGCGAAGTGGTAGGAACCGCTCAAAAAGAAACCACCAGTCTGCAATCCAAGCGCTCCTGCCCTATCCACGAAAAGAGCACCTCCTGCCCCAACCCAGTCATTGTCTCTGAATCCCTTAATAACGGGAGCATCAACATAAATGCCGGGCGTATTAAACGCATTGGGCGTAATGGAAGAAAATTGATTCCGGTAGATTCCACCAACACGGAAGGTGCCATGAAAGTCTCCCGTCTTGGCCGGATTGAGCAGCAGCGGTGCCATTTCATACTGTGTCCAGTGTATTTCCTGGGCATCGAGCCAATTTAATGACCCCAGGCATACCAGGCAGACAATAAGTAGTCTATACATCATAATTGCCGTTTGTACTTTATAAATGCTAAAGGTAATGACTTTTCAGTAAGTTGGATTAAAGATTTGGAGCCTTTAACAACTTTCCACCGCAAATTAATAAAATTTGCCACAATTTACCCATCGTATTCCCTGCCCCGATTATTTTGATGAATAATTTTTATTCCCATTTAGACAAAAAAATATTCTTAAACAGTGCT
>PWJP01000164.1 GCA_003559985.1 Saprospirales bacterium | reverse complement strand
GGCGTGGTGACGCAAATCAGACATGACCGCACCGGATACGGAACTCACCTGTTGATCGACCACGGCTATGGGTATGAAACTGTTTATGCGCATTTGCATGACTACTCAGTTGAAATAGGTGACCAGGTTACCAAAGGCCAGAAAATAGCCAGAGTGGGCAACACCGGAACAAGCACCGCACCTCACCTCCACTACGAAGTGAGATACAAGGGCGAACCGGTCAACCCTATCCACTTCTGCATGGATGGCCTCACCACCGAAGAATATCAGGAATTGGTGGAAATGGCCTCGGTTCCCAATCAGTCTTTCGGAGATTGATATTTCACATCTGAAATCCCAGCTTACATTCACCGATTTCGTGTCAGACTATCAAGAAGTTTTAGGTTTTCTAATCCTGGGATAATAAATTTTAATGTCTTTCCTTGAACGAATGGGTTATCGGGTTAGGAAAAAATCTCAAGATCATGGATAAGAGGCGAGACCTTGTTTTTTCCACAATAATCATACTCACCTTTTTGCTCGCCTTTTACGGCAATAGAATTATTTCTCCATTTCTCGATCTCACCATTTCATCGCTCGAGTTGCGAATTGCTTATTTCTACTCGTGGTGGCTTATCCCAACTGCATTAATTACCGGACTTCTGTTTGGCTTTGGAAGGTTTTTTAGGCATTTGGGATTGAGCAAAGGTTTTGCAAGGGGAATTCTCTTCTCGATTGTAGTAGTTTCACCTATGTTTATCAGCTCAGCTGTAATGGGTAACGTAAGCGAAGTTATCAACCTAACCACAATCCTCAACCAAAGCCTGATAGCGGGATTTATGGAAGAATACCTGTTCCGTGGATTTCTGTTCGGATTGCTCTTTTTAAAACTTAGATGGGGTTTTATCCCTGCTGCACTACTGGGTGCCATTATCTTTGGAATGGCCCACCTTTACCAGGGGGATGCATTTTGGGAAGTAACCGGTATATTTTTTATTACTGCCATGGGGGCCTTGTGGTTTGCTTGGCTCTACATTGAGTGGAATAAAAATCTCTGGGTGCCCATATTTCTCCATGCCCTGATGAACCTCTCATGGATACTTTTTGAGATCAGCAGCACAGCCCTGGGAGGATGGTATGAAAACATATTCAGGATATTGACCATTGCATTGACGGTTATAATCACCATCCGTTTCCGAAAAAAGCAAGGCTTCTTCAGAATAAACAGAAACAATCTGTTTTTCAATCCAAAGGTCCATTGATTATCACCAGCCGATGTGGTTCATATAAATCTTACCTCAATCCTGCTTCAATGCCAAAGAAAAGGGTTTGACTTTTTGGATTCAAAATCGCTGTGTGATGGACTACTACTTTTCAAAGTCAATCCCATTCACAACCTACATCAACTACAATTAACGCTTGATCTCGTAACCTGCTCTGTTCCAGGAATTAATTCCTCCCCGCACATTATAGAGGTCTGTAAAACCCATGTCGGCCATGGCTCTCATTGCAGAATTACTTCGATTCCCCGACCGGCAAATAATTACAACCGGCTTGTCCTTGGACAGTTGAGATACTTTCTGTTCAAACTCCCTATCGTAAAGATTGATGAGTATGGAGTTCTCAACCACTCCGGAATTCCACTCTTGCGGTGTCCTCACATCCAGGATTTGCACATCTTCTCCATTATCTATAATTTCCTTTGCCTGATTTACATCAATATGCTGGGTCCCCGGTGGATTGGGGCCAATATACCCGGCTGCATAGGCTTTCCAACCGAAAAACATTAAGGCGAGAACGGCTAAAATTACGTATTGCGTGGACATAAAATATTTTGTTCTAGTAAAAATTAATACCAATCATTCGAAAAAACTATTTCTCAAAATGGCTTATGCTGTGCAAAGATAAGAGGTTGGCTTAGCCCAAACTGTGATAAATGTCACAAAGCACTTTTTGAGGAGGAAAAATTTCTATACGTGCTTCGGAAATGACGATTAAAGAGGGGGATATTCCCAAAGAGTGATTTACCAGGTGGATTGGTTAAATACCCCCCTCTAACAGCTCATCGCCTTAGAATAAATGCTCATGAAAAAAATTGAGAATTGAGTATGGTGCTTTTTATCAATAGAATCTCAAAGGGAAATAATAGCTACACTTTAAAACTTAAAACAACTGAATATCATACATTTATAGATGTATGTTCTTTTCCTGTGTTTAGAAAACAAGTCCACGCATAAAATATCTTCCCCTCACCTAAACCCTTTTTATACTTTTTTGTATAAATGAATGTGTACTTTTTAGTACAAATTATATCTTTGCACCTCAATTAAAAAATACGTCGATTATGAGTGATTCAATGCAGACGCTGGAAAAGCACACCAAGAGTGAATACAAGTACGGCTGGACCAGTGATATAGAGATGGATACCATCCCTAAGGGTTTAAGTGAAGATGTGGTTCGGATGATATCTGCCAAAAAGAATGAACCGCAGTGGTTATTGGACTGGAGATTGGAAGCGTTCCGAATCTGGAGCGAAATGAAGGAACCGGATTGGGCGAAACTGAACATCAATCCAATCGACTACCAGGACATCATCTACTTCGCTGCTCCAAAGAAACAACCAAAGCTAAACAGCCTTGACGAGGCCGATCCTGAATTGCTGAGAACATTCGAGCGATTAGGCATACCCCTTAATGAGCAAAAAGTCCTGGCAGGCGTGGCCGTCGATGCAGTAATTGACAGTGTGTCGGTAACCACCACTTTTAAGGAAAAGCTCTCCGAATTGGGTATCATTTTCTGCTCGTTCAGTGAGGTCGTTCAGGAACATCCCGAACTCGTAAAAGAATACATAGGATCCGTCGTTCCCCGCAACGACAATTATTTCGCAGCTCTCAACTCCGCAGTTTTCTCAGACGGATCCTTTTGCTATATCCCAAAAGGCGTGCATTGCCCAATGGAGTTATCCACATACTTCCGTATCAATGCAGCTAATACAGGGCAGTTTGAACGCACGCTCATCGTAGCCGAGGACGACAGTTATGTCAGTTATCTCGAGGGTTGCACAGCGCCCATGCGCGATGAGAATCAATTGCACGCGGCCGTGGTGGAAATTTTAGCCAAAGACCGCGCATTTGTCAAGTACTCCACGGTGCAGAATTGGTATCCGGGAGACAAGGATGGAAAAGGCGGTGTATATAACTTTGTCACAAAGCGAGGACTTTGCGACGGCTACCGCTCGCGAATAAGTTGGACTCAAGTGGAAACGGGCTCTGCCATCACCTGGAAATATCCAAGTTGTGTACTCAAGGGCAACGAATCGAAGGGAGAGTTTTACTCCATCGCTGTTACCAACAATCACCAACAGGCAGATACGGGAACGAAAATGATCCACCTCGGTAAAAACACCAAGAGTACCATCATTTCAAAAGGTATTTCAGCTGGAAGGAGCCAAAATTCCTACAGGGGATTGGTGAAAATCGGCAAAAAGGCAGAAAACGGCCGCAACTTTTCGGAGTGTGATTCTCTGCTCATGGGTGATCGATGTGGTGCACACACCTTCCCGTACATCGAGATCGAAAATCAAACCGGCAAGGTAGAGCACGAGGCTACCACTTCAAAGATCGGGGCCGACCAAATGTTTTACTGCACGCAAAGAGGACTCAGCGATGAAGATGCCATCAACCTGATTGTAAACGGCTACTGCAAGGAGGTATTTAACGAATTACCCATGGAGTTTGCCGTTGAGGCACAAAAACTTCTGGAAATCAGTCTGGAGGGAAGTGTCGGATAATCCGGAATAAGGTCGGGTGCACAACCCAAATTTCGTTTTGTAAAAAATTACTTTAACAGATAAAAATTCATTAAATAATATGTTGAAAATAAAAGATTTAAGAGTCAGCGTGGAAGACACTGAGATTCTGAAAGGAGTCAATTTGGAAATTAAGCCGGGTGAAGTCCACGCCATAATGGGGCCCAACGGTTCCGGAAAAAGCACCCTGGGTTTTGTTCTTGCCGGAAAGGACGACTACGAAGTGACCGGTGGAAGTATAGAGTACAAAGGGCAGGACCTGCTCGATCTCGATCCCGACGAAAGAGCCAGAAAAGGTGTGTTCCTTGGATTCCAGTATCCCGTGGAGATACCCGGTGTATCCAACTCCAATTTCCTGAAAATGATCGTGAATTCCATGAGAAAGGAAAGAGGTGAAAAGGAACTCGACTCACTGGAAATGCTCAAATTACTCAAAGAGAAACTCGCCACACTCGGCATGGATATCAACATGATTAAAAGGTCGCTAAATGACGGCTTTTCAGGAGGTGAAAAAAAGAGAAACGAAATTCTTCAAATGGCTGTGCTCGAGCCTACTCTCGCCATCCTGGATGAAACGGATTCCGGTCTCGATATTGACGCACTGAAGGTAGTTGCCGACGGGGTAAACTCCATGAGGTCCGATGATCGCGGTTTTCTCATCATCACCCACTACCAGCGCCTGCTGAATTATATAGTACCTGATGTGGTCCACGTATTGGTCGATGGTAAGATCGTGAAGTCGGGCGACAAAAACCTGGCCCTGGAATTGGAGGACAAAGGCTACGACTGGATCAAGGAAAACAAGACCGCTCAACCGGCATAAGACGCCTTTTTACCCACTGCCTTTTATGAAAAAATGGCTTTAGTGGGTTTTACGGAAAAGAAACCCTTGGATCAAGGCCTTTTCGAAACATCATAATTTTAAGATCGGTGGAAATAAATATTTCACCATCAATGGACAGATGAAAAACACAATCAGATGAAATCAAGTGTCATTCCCAAATATCAAACCGAAGTGCCCGGTCACTTCAGGTCACTTTTTGAAAACCTGGAAGACAGGCTCAATGGAGAAAAAGACCGCATTTTTCACCAATTGCGTAAAAAAGGCGGCAACCGTTTATTGAAACTCGGATTTCCCACGACTCGCAATGAGGATTACAAATACACAGCTCTGAACAGGGTTTTCAATGAAAACTACTACTTGCCGGAGCAGATTTCTTTGGATGAGCAGGATAAAAAAGCCATTCAGGAGACAGCACAAAAATGTCCTGAGACGGACTGCATTTGCTTTGTAAATGGCAGATATGCACCTACACTCAGCTCAATCTCCTCAGAGGGGTATTCCGTGCTCTCACTTTCGGATGAGTCCGATGAGGCCGACTTGAAAAAAGCAGCTTTACAGCGCATTGAAAAAAGCCTGGAGGAGAGTGACAATCCCTTTATACAACTCAATACTGCCCTTTGCGAGGATCCGCTAATGGTACACATCAAGGCGGGTCAGAAGATTGAAAAACCCATTCAACTCATTCACTACTACAAAACGGGAGGTGAGTCCGTAATCGTCAGTCCGCAAATTTTTGTCATTGCGGAGGAAAACAGTGAAGTGAATTTCCTCGAAACACACCTCACACACGGTGATACCCGGAGCGATAAAATTTTTACAAACCTCTTCAACAGGATGGTAGTCGAAGCGGGCGCAAATGTAGTCCATCACAAAATTCAGGACCTCGGACCGGAGGATTTTATGATTCACAACATGGTCGCCTCTCAGGAAAAAGACAGTCACTTTTACGCATTCACCGCTGACCTCGGAAGTAGAATCACCAGAAACAATCTGGAGGTTCACCTGAAAAACAGCTTTACACAAACCGACATGTTTGGTCTCTTTGTAGGAGGTGCCAGACAGCATATCGACAACCAGACCTATCTGGACCACGCCATCCCCAATTGCGAGAGTCGCGAGTGGTACAAGGGCGTGCTGGGAGGTCGTTCCAGGGGTGTATTTAATGGAAAAGTGCTGGTTAGGCAAGATGCTCAAAAAACCAACGCCTTTCAACAAAACAACACCCTCCTCGTATCGGACCATGCGAGAATGGACTCCAAACCGCAACTGGAAATTTACGCCGACGATGTGAAGTGCAGCCACGGTGCCACTATCGGTCAGATGGACAGCGAGATATTGTTCTACCTCAAGTCCCGCGGGCTCAATGAGCAGCAGGCCGGTGAACTGGTAAAAATCGCCTTTCTCGCAGAGGTTTTTGAATCCGTGGAAAACGAGCACATCCGCAAGGTGATAGCGGATGAAGTAGTGGATAATTTGAGAGAAATCTACGAATGATGAAAGTCGCCACAGATAAAAAGGCCGGTTTTGAATGCAGGGCAGTGGAGTCCGCCAGAGCAGATTTCCCTATCCTGAAAACGGAAATGAACGGACATCCCCTGGTGTTTCTCGACAGCGCTGCATCTTCCCAAAAACCACGAGCTGTTATCGAGGCGATAAACGACTACTACACCACACAAAATGCCAATGTGCACCGCGGGGTTTACACCCTGAGTCAACAGACCACCGACCTTTTTGAAGAATCCAGAAGAGCGGTAGCCCGGTTCATCAATGCACCCTCGGAAAAGGAAGTGATTTTTGTTCGTGGCGCCACGGAGGGGATCAACCTCGTGGCTCAATCCTACGGAAGAGCATTTCTAAATGCAGGAGATGAGATTATTTTATCCGAACTCGAGCATCACAGCAACATCGTGCCCTGGCAAATTTTGGCTGAAGAGAAAAACCTCTCTTTAAAAATCATTCCGGTCAGGGACGATGGATCACTGGACATGGATGCCTACCAAAAGCTACTCTCTTCGAAAACCGCGCTCGTTGCGGTCAACCACATTTCCAATGCGCTCGGCACCATTAATCCGGTTGAGGAAATAACAAAGCTGGCGAAAGAATCCGATGCGGCGGTGCTAATCGACGGAGCCCAGGCCAGTATTCACGGAAGTATCAATGTAGCCGACCTCGGAGCAGATTTTTACGTCTTTTCTGGACACAAAATGCTCGGACCGACTGGCATTGGCGTGTTGTGGGGAAGAGAGGAAATACTGGAAGCCATGCCCCCGTGGCATGGAGGTGGTGAAATGATCGAATCGGTGAGTTTTGAAAAAACAACCTACAACGAGCTGCCATTCAAGTTTGAAGCCGGCACCCCTCACATAGAGGGCGTGGTGGGATTGAAAAAAGCCATCGACTACCTCAATCAGTTTGACCCTGCGGAGATCGTTCAATGGGAAAAGGAACTGCTGAATTACTGCACCGAAAAACTCACAGCCATTCCGGGCTTGCGAATCATTGGCACCACCCCGGACAAAACCTCCGTGGTGTCTTTTTTGGTAGAGGGAACTCATCCCTATGACCTCGGGATTATTTTGGACAAACTCGGAATCGCGGTTCGCACCGGACATCACTGCACTCAACCACTCATGGAAAGATTTGGCATACCGGGAACAGTAAGAGCCTCTATGGCGCTGTATAACAATAAAGAGGATATTGACAGACTTGCAAAAGGGGTTGAGAAGGCCCGCAATATGCTCGTCTAAAGTACAGAAAAATGAGTATAAACGAGAAACAAGACGGGATAATTGATGACTTCAGCCTGTTTGATGACTGGATGCAGAAGTACGACTACATCATCGATTTGGGGAAAAAACTCCCCATTATTGAAGATGAGTATAAAACAGAGGAGTACCAGATAAAGGGCTGTCAGAGTCGCGTGTGGCTCAGGGCTTATGAGCAGGATGGAAAGGTCTATTTCAAAGCGGACAGCGACGCGGTGATTACGAGGGGAATTATCGCCCTGCTCATTGAGGTGCTGTCGGGCCAAAAAGCAGATGACATTGCAGGTGCTGACCTTTATTTTATCGATCGCATCGGTTTGAAGGAGCATCTCTCCCCCACCCGCTCAAACGGCCTTACCAGCATGGTTAAGCACATGAAATACTACGGACTGGGACTGAAAAAGAAACTGGAAAACCATGAATGAGGAGTTGAAGAATAAAATTATCGACGCCATTAAAACGGTTTACGATCCCGAAATACCGGTGAATGTG
>PWJP01000276.1 GCA_003559985.1 Saprospirales bacterium | reverse complement strand
GGGGAATGTGGGAGGCCTGGGGTTATTTCGATTTGAATGAAGCTAAGACTCGTGGTCGGATGGTTTTCCCGATTCATACACAATACCAATAAACTACAAAATTCCCCATGTCACCTGCCTCTCAAAGCTGATAACACCCAAATCCTACCTCCGCTTTCTCCTCTTCTTTTTACGCTGGGGAACAGCCGGATTTTTAGGATTTTCCTTGCGGATGGTTTTGGAGGAGGAGAGTGCGTCGAGGTAAATGTCGTCTGGCACTTCCAGTTTTCCTTTGCAGAGGTTTTTCAGGTCCGCGCGAATGTTTTCATCGGAGGCGTAGTGCTTGGGGTTCCACGTCTTATAGGCCAATTTCATGTAGGAGCCTATGATGACCAGGAAATCTCTCTGTTTTGCGGGATCGCTTTCTTCTGCTGCTTTGTCCACCAGTTTTTGAATGTAGTTGCCGTAGTGACGGTATCTGATCCGGGTTTTGTTGTAGGCTGGTTTTTCCGGTCTTTTAACCACTGAATCGGGTGAGGGGTTGATGCCGTCCGGGGGAGTGACATCGAGTTCAAAATTGGCAATCCTGAAGAGGTGGTTCCAAAGGCGTTCAGTGGCCTCAGCGGTGGATTTATTTTGCGGATTGATGGCTTCCATCAGTTTGATGACCGCCTCGGCATGAGCTTGTCTGAGGTCCCTGTTATTGATCGTTTTAACGTGGTCGATCATGCGTTGTATGTGCCTGCCGTATTCAGGTACAATGAGTTTATCTCTTTGTGAGTTGTATTCCATGGTTTTAAATTATTCTACAGTTACAGATTTAGCGAGGTTTCTGGGTTGATCCACATTGCAGTCCCTCATGACGGCGACGTGGTAAGAGAGCAATTGCAGTGGTATGACTGACAAAAGCGGGGTGAGGGGTTCTATAGTCCTCGGTATTTCAATGGTGTAGTCGGATAATTGTTTGATTTTTTTATCTCCTTCAGTTACCACGGAGATTACAGTGCCTTTTCTGGCTTTTACCTCCTGCACATTGGAGACTATCTTGTCGTATGCGCTGAGGTTGGTGGCCAAAACAATCACCGGCATGTTCTCATCGATGAGTGCGATGGGGCCGTGTTTCATTTCCGCGGCCGGATAGCCCTCTGCATGTATGTATGAAATTTCCTTCAGCTTGAGCGCGCCCTCCAGAGCCACGGGGAAATTGTAACCCCTTCCCAGGTAAAGTGCATTGGAGGCGTCCTTGATAGAGGCGGCAATTTGCTTTATGGTTTCGTCCTTAGCGAGGATATTTCTCACTTTGTTGGGAATCTCGTCGAGTTCTTTAACCAGTTCCTTGTAGTATTCGGGGTGGAGGGTGTTGTTGGCCTTTCCCAGTGTAATGGCCATGAGCGACAGCAGGGTGAGTTGTGCGGTAAATGCCTTGGTGGATGCCACTCCTATCTCCGGTCCTGCATGGATGTACGATCCTGCATCTGTGATTCGTGCGATTGAGCTTCCCACCGCATTTACGATTCCGTAGATTAACGCTCCCTTTTCTTTTACGTGTTGAAGGGCAGCCAGTGTGTCGGCAGTTTCTCCCGATTGTGAAAGTGCGATTACCACATCCCCGGAATTGATCACCGGATTGCGGTAGCGGAGTTCCGAGGCGTATTCCACTTCAACGGGTATTCTTGCGAGGTCTTCGATCAGGTATTCGCCAATGAGACCGGCGTGCCAGGAGGTACCACAACCCGTTATAATGAGCCGGTTTGCATTCATTATTCGCTCTCGGTAGGTCTCCATTCCACCTAGTCGCGTCCACACTTCCTTGGCATTCAGACGCCCTCTCATGCAATCTGCAATAGTATCGGGTTGCTGGTGTATCTCCTTGAGCATAAAGTGTGGAAAACCTCCCTTTTCCAACTCTTCAATTTCCATATCCAGTTCAACTATGGCCGGCTTTTGAGGTTCATTCCTGAATGTCTTGATGGAAAGTTTTTGTCCCGGCTCCAATACCGCGATCTCTTCATCCTGTAAATAGACCACCTCTCTGGTGTGCTCTACCAGTGGGGTGGCATCGCTGGCCACGTAAAACTCGTTTTTTCCCAATCCAATCACTAGTGGGCTCGCCTTTCTTGCAGCAATCAACTTATTGGGCTCGTCCTGGTCCATAACCACAATGGCGTAAGCTCCGACGACTTTTTCCAGCGCCAATCGCACTGATTCTTCAAGTGGGACATTGTACCTCGATTTGTACTCCTGGATCAGGTGTGCAAGCACCTCGGTATCGGTTTCACTTTGGAAGGTGTGTCCGAGTTTTTGCAACGCACTTCGCAGGGTGTCGCAATTTTCAAATATTCCATTGTGCACCAGGGCGATTTTTCCATCTGTGGAGGTGTGCGGATGGGCATTGACATCGTTGGGCGCTCCGTGTGTTGCCCAGCGTGTGTGGCCAATTCCCAGGGTGCCTGTGGGCTTGAGTTTTTGTGTCAGTTTTTTAAGCTCATCTACCTTTCCCTTTTTCTTTAGGACATTGACCTGGTCATTTAGCACTGCGATACCGGCGCTGTCATATCCGCGGTATTCGAGTCGCTTCAATCCGTGTAGAAGGATTGGTGACGCTTCTTTAGGTCCTACGTAAGCAACTATGCCACACATGGATTACTGATCTTGTTCTTTGGTGAAAATTACTTTGAGTTCCAGGGGATAGTCCGGGTGTCCGGGTCCAAAAATCATGGAATTGCCCGGCACTCCAAGGCGAGACCGCGGTGTGAGTAGTAGTGTTGTTTTACTATCATTTTTGAGTGCTTCTTGTAGATGAGTGGTGATGTTCATTTCATATATGGATACGCTATCTCCGGCCACCTCATCCTGAATCAATCTACCTCCAAAGTTAATGGAAATATTGGTCTGATGTTCGACGAGGAGGTCGGTTATGAATGGAGTGGATCCATCCTCTTCCACAGACCTCATGGCCAGGGCCTGGACTTCGGGAAAAAGATTGGTGTTGGCTTCGCTAAACCTGTCGTCAAGCACCATCCTGAGCCGGGCATTGTTGATCAATGTACCTTGTAATTCCTCCATTCCGGATATTTCAAGTTGTGTAGCCATTCCCGAAAGTCCCTGAACTGCCAGCATAGTATCCTGCCACTGTCCAATTGAACTCTCTAACTTTGCTCCCTGATAATCATGGGTGTAAATGGGTGCCCGCAAAGTCAAGTCTTGAAACGGGAGGTATCTTTTGAAACTCAACTCGTCATCAGCTTTGTAATAGATTGTGAGCGCTGTTGCGGCATTGTTGAGGTCGAAAGCTGCAATGTTCCGGTCCCCCATTGTTTGTTGAAGGTACAGGCCTCCAAAATTTGACAAAAAAGCAGAATCGCTTTGAACCGCAAGGGTATCCAGACCAAGTAATTCTTCTCCCAGACTCTCATCCAAATGGATTCTCAATTGTGGGTTGAGTAAGACGGTGTCGGCCCCATTTTCTTCCTCATCTCCCTCAAAAATCCGGCTTATAAGAGTATTGGGTTTGTGGGTGTGATTTTGAATACTTCCCAGAGGTTGCATGCTTGTCGGAAACATTTCATTGGTGTAGTAACTTCCATCCCTGGGTATCAACTCTTCCAGCCTAAACACATCAATATCGACTGCCTGACTGCTGTCGCCAAAAAACAAATTAGGGTTGTAGGCAAGGGACAGTACTACTGAATCAATTTGAATATTGGACGCAGTATCAACACTGGGTACTTCCATCAGAAACTGGAGGGCCAGGTCACTTTGGACGGTACCAAAATTTTCGTTGTGGTATCGTCCCACATGAAAACCGTTGGTAAGGGCAATTTGGTCATAAACCAAGGCAGAATCGGTTTTCACCAATCTGGTTCTCATGTCAAAATCGCTCATTATCTCGGAGTCAATGGCGTCGCCTTCAACCAAATCCTCGCCGATAAAAGAGGGGTCGTTGCAACCGATACCGGTGGATACCGCTAAAATAAAGGCCAAAGAGACCAGCGATAAGATAAGGGGATTTTTGCGAAACATATAAACGGTGTAGTTTTCCAGTAAATTAAATAATCCCGATTTCCGACTTAATGGCCGAAAAATCCGGGTGTAAAACAGGTCCCCATTTTCCGCAAATGGGCGAACCGGAAATTACATGAGAGACTAACGCAGGAGTTGGGGATTTAGTCCGCAGTTAATTCATCGTAAAAAGAAATAAGCTGTTCTACCAGTTCGGGCGTCTCTTTGTATTCGACTTGCCTGACCTTCTCACCCTCAATAGCTTCAAAGCCGTTGTCGCTTTCAGAGTTTCGCGAGAGCACGATGTTATCTGCAAATTCCTGAACTCCGTCGATGAGGTTAATTTCCCCGTTCTTGCGAAAACTGGTTAAGTCCTCTTCTTCCAGGTTATTGATCTGGGCTTTTTCTATAAAGTCGCTATTGAAAGTCTTGCTGATCTCGTTGGGATAGGCCGAATAAACGACTTTAGAGTTTTGAAACAAGGGCTCGGTCTTGTATGCGCGCTTGATATAGACCGGAATAAGGCTGGTCATCCAACCGTGGCAGTGAATGACATCGGGTGGCCATCCAAACTTTTTAACTGTTTCTATGACGCCCTTGCAAAAGAAAATCATGCGCTCTTGATTGTCATCAAAGGGCTTTCCGTTGGCATCCTCAAAGATTTGCTTTCTTTTGAAGAACTCCTCGTTGTCGAGAAAATAAACCTGAAGTCTGGCTCCCGGCAGCGAAGCTACCTTTATAATCAGTGGATAATCGTCGTCATCTACAATGATGTTCATCCCGGACAACCTCACTACCTCGTGCAATCTGTGCCTCCTCTCGTTGATGGTTCCAAATCTGGGCATCAGTATCCGGACTTCCATGCCGGATTCCATGGCAGATTGCGCCAATTCCCTCACTATGCGCGACATTTCAGAAACGTCGGTAAAGGGCTTCATCTCCTGGGTAACGTATAGAATTTTTTTCTTGCTCATAATTCCTTCATTCTGATTTAAACTAATATCCCCCTCAAACAGGATTGCAAAGATACAAAAATTTTTTAAATCCGCCGCTTCTGGTTGAATAGCAAGGGTTAAAGGGATATTTAGCTGCCCTTTTTGAGGAATTCAATCGATATATTTTTGTGGTTGGTTGCTATTGTTCATCGGGCTTATTGAACAATTTGTGGTCCAGTGAAAACCGGTCCGCACCACTTATCAACACAAAGGTTGCAGTCAGTAACATACTGAGGTCCAATCTCACGCGGTGAGCAAATCTCCAAAAATCTCCATCCATCAGGTCCGGGATCTTGGTGGTTGCAATGGCGACCAGCATGATGACAATGATCGGTACTGCTGCAAAACGGGTTGCAAGTCCCAGAAGCATCAACAGTCCGCAGAATACCTCAAAAAACCCCACAAAGTAGGCAGTAAATTCCGGGGACCCGTAGCCCATTTCCTCAAATCGACCCGGTCCCATGGTTTCCGGGAAAATGAACTTCTGAAGACCGGCCACCAAAAATACGTATCCCAGTATGAGACGGATTATGAAAAATGCCTTGTAATCGTTGGTTTTAAAAAGGTCTTTTATTTGCATAGTTGGTTACATTTTGTGTGATTGCCAAAGATAGTAAAGTTTGGAAAATTTAAGGATTTTACCGGGTTTTGTATATAGGTCTGTTTTCTCCCTTTTTCCGTGATTTCATTCAGCAGTTTGTTTCCCTAAAACCCCATGGATAAGTATTTTTCAGTGAAAAAGTGACTTTAAATGCTTTTCTATTCGACTTCTTTAACTCCTCCCGTGGGTCTTTTTTCCAGGAAACCACCCAATACAATCGCGGCACTTATCAGCACCAGATTTTTAAAAATGTACTGTCCCTCAATGGTGGGGACAAAGGGGATGGACTTGAAAACGAGTTCGGGAAAAATAAATACTGGGAGGAATGTTCCGGGCATCTGCAAAAACAGTAGCAACAGGGTCAGTCGCATCAATTTTCCCGTCAGAAGGCCTATGCCTATGGCCACTTCCCAAATTGCCAAACCGATGATGATGCTGCTGTCGGGAATGTATCCAAAGGTAGTAACCGAAATCGTGTTCACCGCCAGCTCGTAAGCGGGACTCATGCCGGGAAAAAACTTCAGAATCCCAAACCAGAAAAAGATGATTCCAATACTGATCCTCAGGGCCTTTAGACCAAACTTTCTCATCCATGCTCTGATGGCCGAATCTACTGTCTGGTACCATCCTGAATTCTCTACTCTTTCTACTATATCCCTCATGCTAATTGAATTGTACTGCTTACCTCATCATTCATTGGTCTGATAGCCAGACACAGATTTTCAAAGGTTCAGCTATTAGAACCGATCGAAATAGTCACTGTTCATTTTCGGAGGGCTTTTGCAAAGGGAAATCACTTTGTTCAATTGCATTTTTCAGGGAAACCGGTTTTTTGGTGCCGATCATCAGTTTGTGACCTTCTGAAAAGACGAGCTCGAGACCGGTGTTTCCGCTCACCGTCCATGCTTTGGTGCTGGTCCTGAAATTTTTTCGTAAGCCCCATCCTCCAAATTCTCTCATGGGTTTGTACTTCTTAACTGAGCAATGCTCAACCTGATCGGTTGTAAATTCATAGAAGGTCCTGTGAACCGGGAAAAAGCGTACTCGAATGCGGTCTTTTTTTAAATACATCTCCAGGCGGAGACTGTATAAAAAAGCTGTGATGATAAAGGTGAAGACTAGCAGGAAAATTAGCCCCGTGGTGCTTATGGACTGATCTCCAAAGGGTCTCTCAAAAATTTCCTGCTGAATAATGCCGTACAAAAACAACAGATTCAGGAAAAGCATGGCGATGGCCAACAGAGGGAAAGCCATGAGAAAGTTTTGGCTCTCGCTAAAAAGGGTTTTTCCCTCAGCAACTTCCGAACGCATTATTCCTCCAGGTTTTTAACCATCGAATAGCCCTCGAGGGAGACTCCACGCAACAACTGTTTTTGTTTGGCTATGGTTTTGAAACCCATTTTTTCAAAAAAGGAACTGGCGGTGATGCTCGCCTGGGTGGTGAGTTTTTTCATGCCCTTTTCCCGGGCCTTTTTTTCCAGCTCATATAGGATGTCCGTACCGGTTTTCTCCAACTGATGGTCTTTGTGGACGTATAGCATTTCAATGTTGGCATTTGGGGATAGAACCCCAAAACCGACAATGCCATCATCGGTACGGGCCACTAAGGTGGTGTAGCGATTCAATCTGCGCGCCCAAAATTTTTGATCGACTTCATCCGGGGCCCAGGCCATTATTTGCTCTGGAGTGTAGTCCTGCTTGTTGACCTCCCTTACGGTGGTTTTAAACAATTCGATGATCTCAACCAGGTCACCGGGTCTGTAGCGGTCTATTTTGTAGTTTTTCATACCGTGATGTAGTATTGGCAATTAAACAAATTTTTTCCCTCCGGGTTTGAATAGTTAAGCTCTGATTGTCCAAAAACCTCCGGTTGCCATTCGGTTACCCTGCCAAAGATAGGAATTTTATTCCACCCAGCCGCCGGAAACGAAAAGGGAATTTATTTCCCGGCATCCTGCTTCCGGGTACATTTCAATACCTTTGTGTCAAACAAATTCAAGACATGGCCAAAATTCACATGCTTACCTACAATCCCTTCCAGCAGAACACCGCGGTGGTAGAATCAGCGGGCGAATGCATTGTTGTTGATCCCGGAGCTTATTCAGACAGTGAAAAGAGTGCATTCCTGGATTTTTTGAAGCAAAAAAATCTCAAGGTGGTCCGGTTGCTGAACACCCATTGCCATCTGGACCATATTTTCGCCAATGCGCTGGTTAGTGAAAAGTTTGGATTGGAATTGGAAATTCACAGAGAAGAGGCGCCCGTTCTGAAAGCCGCTCCGCAAATTGGGCAGGCTTATGGAATTCCGCTGGAGGCCACTGTCGAGCCCGGCGCATGGCTAGAGGATGGCCAGCTCATTAATTTCGGTGAGGAGGAGTTGCGGGTGATATTTACTCCGGGCC
>PWJP01000200.1 GCA_003559985.1 Saprospirales bacterium | reverse complement strand
TCGGGTTCGATGGTTTACAAAATTGTACCTTTGCAAAATTATTTTTTTAAGCTGATAACATGGACAGGAATACTGCCATAGGCATTGTTTTATTGTTTATCCTTTTCGTTATTTGGGTCTTTATCAACTCCCCCACACAGGAGGAGATTGAGCAGCGTCGACTGGAACAAGAGCGCCAGGAAGCACTGGATGCCGCAAGGGATACCCTGGAAGGTGACACTCTGGAACTGGGTAGAGATACCTTAATCGATGAAACTGAACCTGAATTTGATGAGGCTCCTGAACTGGACACCGTTCGTCATGAAGAGGCGAGAATGGAGGAACTGCGCTCTTTGTACGGGCCCTTTGCAGCAGCAGGCGAAGGAGAGGAAGAGGAAGTTGTATTGGAGAACGACCATCTCCGCATTGTTTTTTCCAATAAGGGCGGTAGAATTACGGAAGTTTGGGTTAAGGATTATTTGCGCTCCTTTCTCACAGAGGATAAAGAAGAAATGCGGGACTCGCTATTTTTGATGAATCACCCCCGCAACCAGTTTGAGTACTTCCTGCAGTTGAGACAAAACAACATGATGGTCTCCACGGGGGACCTGTACTTTGACCATTCTCTGGATGGAAACAGGCTCACTTTTAGACTACCCGCTGAAAACGGCGGTTACTTCGAGCAGGTTTATACCATTCACGAGGGATCGTATGCGCTAGACTACCAGCTCAACTTTGTAAACCTTCAAAATGTACTGGCCCAGGAACCCAATCCGGTTTCTCTCAATTGGATCAACTACCTCAACCGGCTCGAGCAAAACACTGACTATGAGCGTTATTTCTCGACGGTTTACTTTCGGGAGTACGACCGCCGGTCCAGTTACTGTTCATGCCGAAGCAGCGATACTGAAAACAAAGAGAATAGCCCACTTAAATGGATATCTCACTCCAACCAGTTTTTTAACTCTAGCCTGATGGCCGGTGAAACCTTTAGTGGCGGTTTTCTCGAAACGGTTATGCTTGACGAGGATGCCGAAGAGTTAAAATTGCTGCGGTCTCGTTTAGATATTCCCGTAGAGAGAAGCAGTACCTCCACCTTTGACATGACCTTTTACATCGGTCCTAACGACTTTGAAAGGCTGGGAGAGCTGGGATATGACATCACTGATATTGTGCCCTTTGGATGGAGTATTTTCGGAACCATCAACCGCTGGGTGGTCAGGCCGATGTTTTCAACGCTGATGGGCTGGATTGGAAATGCGGGAATGGTAATTCTCCTACTGACTTTTATTGTAAAAATGGCTCTCTATCCACTGACCTATAAAATGCTGTACTCCCAGGCAAAAATGTCTGCCCTCAAGCCGCATATGGAAAAACTGCGGGAGAAATTCAAGGGTGATCAACAGAAAATACAGATGGAGACCATGAAGATATACCGGGAGTTCGGGGTAAATCCGCTGGGCGGATGCATGCCAATGGTCTTACAAATGCCCATTTGGTTTGCGCTCTACCGGTTTTTCCCCGCCTCTATTGAGTTCCGGCAAGAGTCATTCCTCTGGGCCTCGGATCTCTCGTCCTATGATTCAATACTATACCTCGGATTTGAGATCCCCTTTTACGGGGCGCACATAAGTCTGTTCACTTTGCTCTGGGCCGGTACCACAGTGCTGTACACCCACTACAACACCAGGCACATGGACATGAATGCCGTCAATCCGATGATGAAAAACATACAGTACTTCATGCCCATCATGTTCCTGTTTTTCTTCAACAGCTTTGCTTCGGGACTGACTGCATACCTGTTTTGCAGTAATCTCGTTAACATTGCGCAGATCGTCATCACCAAAAACTTTATTTTTGACGAGGAAAAGATCAAGAAGCAGCTTGAGATCAACAAGAAAAAGCCGAAAAAGAAGGGCGGATTTCAGGCTCGCTTAGAGGAAGTGCTCAAAGAACAGCAGCGAGTTGCTGAAGAGCGCAAGAAGAAATCAGGAAAAAAATCGGGAAAGAAATGATACTTCAATCAGCAAAATCACTCATGCCGGCCCTACTGGTCCTAGCTGTAATTTTATTGGCGGCTTGCGGCCGTTGGACAGATCGGGCAGCGGAAGACCAAAACGGTCAGGATGAAATTTCGCTGGAGGATTTTGACCCGGAAGATGCAGAGTTGTTGGCTGCATTCCGACGAACGGGCTGCTTTGGACATTGCCCCATATTCAGGGTGCGGTTTTACCGGGGAGGTGTTGCCACATTCAATGGAGAGGCCTTTGTAGAACCCCTTGGAATGAACCTCGGAAAATTTGATGAATCCCAGCTTGAATCCCTGATCAAACAGGCTTTTGACATAGGTTTTTTCGACATGGCAGACAACTACCCGATTGACAGGGATTACTACATCCCCGACATGTCCAATACCATAACCACCCTCGTTTTCAACAGCATTGAAAAAACCGTGGATCACAACAATACGGGTCCCGCGGAACTCGAAGAAATTGAGCAAAAGCTCCAGGAACTTGTTGACAAAATAGACTGGAAACCCGATGAAAAACGCGGGGTGACCAGATAATCGGAAATTCGAATCAACCGGCTACATCAATGAAAGAGGAGGTCAATGGATTGTTGAACTGCGTGGGAGTAATTGGAGCAGGGGTCTTTGGTAGCACCATTGCCAATTTGCTCGCAAAAAACGCAGACAGTGTCCTACTCTATTCAAGGCGACAAAGTTTTGTGGACCGGGTCAACAGCGGAGACGTGGGTCCCTATCTCAAACACCCGGAAAAGATAACCGCCACCACGGACCCGACAGAGATGGCCCGGAAGTGCACCCTGATCTTTCCCGTCCTTCCCTCGGCCAACTTTGGAGAAGTGCTCCGGTCTTTCACCCCTCACCTCAAACCCGCACACATTTTGATTCACGGTACCAAGGGACTGGATGTAAAAAACAGCACGGAAAGCGAAATACTCAATACCAAAATTACCCGAAAGCAGGTCCGAACCATGAGTGAGCTCATCTGTGAAGAGAGCAATGTAATACGGGTCGGCTGCCTTTCCGGTCCCAACCTCGCAAAGGAGATCCTCGACGGCCAACCCACTGCCACAGTGATCGCATCTGATTATGAGGAAGTGGTTGAAATTGGCCAGCGAGCCCTATCCAGCGACCAGTTTTTCGTCTTTGGTTCCAAAGACCTCGTGGGAGCAGAATTGGCCGGAGCCCTTAAAAACATCATTGCACTCGGTGCAGGACTTCTCGATGGTTTGGAATACGGAAAAAATATGCAGGCCATGCTAATCACCCGCGGTCTCCGTGAGGTTATCTACTTTGGCAAGGCGATGGGAAGTTCCAGTCATGCATTCCTCGGTACGGCCGGCATAGGAGACCTGATTGCTACCTGCACCAGCGATAAGAGCCGGAATTTTCAGGTGGGAAAACGACTGGCGCGTGGAGAGACCCTTGAGGATATTTTGGAGGACATGCAAGAGGTGGCCGAGGGAATCAGAACACTAAAGATCGCCCGGCAGTTGAGCAAGCACTACAACATCCACGTACCCATAACCAAAATGCTTTATGATGTGGTTTTTGAAGGCTACAACATCAGAAGAGCCATTCACTTTTTAATGAGGTATCCCTTCGCCCCGGATGTGGATTTTCTGTAATTGGGGGGTGTGGATTGTAGAATTTTTCGATTGATGGTTTAGAAAATACGCACGGCCATGCGGATATACAGATGTGGGACATAAAACCTAACGGCCTATATCAACTTTCTACTTTCCAAACTTTCTAAACTTTGTACTTTCTAAACTTTTTACTTTCCAACTTTCAACCATTTCGATTGATATTTTTTTACCTGTTAAAAGGTTCCATTTGTCGCATCACCCTTAATTTTGGTCGCATATTTGGGACAGATTTGCCTGAGTTTCGTAAATTGTCTTATATTTAGCCAAACAAATTCAGAAAAATGAATCAGGTTCAAAATCCACAGTTCAAGGAGAAGTCATTTTGGAAAAGGCCGGAGGGAATTACAGGAATGTTGTTTATTGCCGGCCTGTTGATAGGCGGAGGGGATTTGCTTTACATCGCACTGCCAACACTCATTGTTCTCGCACAGAACACCCTCTATTTGGTGGGTATGTTGCTGGTTCTTTTTGCCATTCTCTATATGGTATTTGACCCGCGAATGCGAACGCTGATTTCTTACAGCTACAGGAGTATAATGCGGTGGCTTACCGGGGTTTTTATAACAATAGACCCCATCGGAATCCTGAAAAACTACGTCCAGGACCTGGAGAAAAATCTCCGCAAAATGGGCAAGCAAATAGGTGCTATCAGAGGACAGATGCGCCGCCTGAAAACCATGATTTCAGACAATGAATCGGAAATAGAGAATAACCTGATGATGGCCAAAAGGGCCAATGAAGAAGGCATGGAACGACAGGTGATGCTATCAACCCGAAAAGCAGCACGACTGCGTGACAGCAATGGGAAGTACAAGGAACTGCTACAAAAAATGGAAGTCCTCTACAGGGTGCTGACCAAGATGTACCAAAATTCCGAGATACTACTTGAGGACACAAAAGACCAGGTAAAACTCAAAGAACAGGAGCGAAAAGCCATCCGGGCGAGTCATTCTGCCATGAAATCAGCCATGAATGTCATTTCAGGTGATAACGACAGGCGAATCATGTTTGACAAAGCCCTGGAAGCCATAGCCGATGACGTGGCCAATAAAGTAGGTGAAATGGAACGCTTTATGGAAATGTCCTCCAACTTCATGAACTCCGTGGACCTCCAAAACGGCATTTTTGAAGAGCAGGGTCTAAAAATGCTGGAAGAATGGGAAAAGGAGAGCCAACTCATGCTCATGGAAGGAAAATCCATGCCAGAAGATAAACTGGACCTCAACCGACCGAAATCAGAAAAGGTCAGGAAAAAGGATAAGGATGACGACAAACAGAGTGGCTCTCGCTATGACAGCCTATTCGATTGACCAGTTATCAGGGTTTATGTAAATCAATCCAGGAACAATACCGGAATCACAAAAAATAATTACCATGAAAATCAGCACCATTCTCTCACTGGTATTTTCTGGATTGATGCTGAGCGGTTTTTTACCGACTACTGCTGTAATCCAGGCGCAACCAATCGATCCTGATTTTGGATGCAGACACGTCCACGGTGAAATACAGCCTGGGATTGCCTTCACCCAGCGATCCGAGGAAGCCCTGAATATAAAGAGAAGAAGCGATACGCTCAACCTATTTCACTACGAGATACACCTGGATGTGACCGACTTTCAGGGCCAAAAAATCAGGGGCAGGACCATTGTGAACCTGGAGGCATTGATGGATTCGGTTGAAACCATCACCCTCGATCTGCAGGGCCTTGTGGTCGATTCAATAAGAAGAGACGGTGAACACCTCACTTTTAGTCACGACGGCCGGTATATACGGATTAGAGAAAATGAGAAACTCAATCAGGGGGACACCGTTCATGCGGAGGTTTTTTACGGAGGCACACCCATTACATGTCCTTCTGGTTTTGGAGGATTTTATTTTGAGCAGGGCTACGCTTACAACCTGGGCATTGGACTGGCCGCAGACCCCCACAATTTTGGCAGAGCGTGGATTCCCTGCTTTGACAACTTCGTTCAACGATCCACTTTTGAATTCCACGTAAAATCATCAGGGGGAAGAAGAGCACATTGTGTAGGTAGATTTATCGGGGAGGAGAATGTTGGTGGAGACACCATAATCAGAAGTTACCTAATGGAACAACCCATCCCCACTTACCTGAGCAGTGTCGCCATAAGCAACTACTCCACCCGAAACTGGACCCACGACGGGCGATACGGTCCTGTGGACATTGAGTTAATTGCGAGATCAGCTGATCTGGATGATTTTCAGGCATCACTTGAGGACCTGGAAGCAGCCATCGATGCCCTGGAGTACTGGTATGGCCCCTATCCATTTGAGCGCATCGGATATGTACTCACTACCAGAGGTGCCATGGAACACCCGACCAATACAGCCTACCCGATAGGAAGTGTCGCCGGTGGAAATAAAAGCACCCGGTTGATGGCTCACGAATTGGCTCATCACTGGTGGGGGAATGTCACCACCCTCACCACCTCACACGATATGTGGATCAAAGAGGGACCTGCTGAATACGGGGCACACCTGACCCAGGAAGAACTGCACGGTCACAAAGGACTCTGGGATGCTGTGCGAGGCAACCACTTCAGCACCATTCGCAATGCTCATGTGATTGATGGAGATTACTACGCACTGTCTCCCATGCCTCCGCACAACACATACGGTAGGCACACCTACAACAGAGGAGCTTCGATGCTACACAATCTCAGGGGATACCTCGGTGACAGCCTCTACCGTCACAGTATGCGCGAGGTATTGAACAACAACTACTTTTCCGATATCAATGCTGAAAAGTTCAGGGATGAACTCTCGGCTTATTCGGGGATTGATCTCACAGATTTCTTTGACGATTGGATTTTTGCACCGGGGTACTCAGATTTCAATGTCGATTCTTTCCAGGTAGTAGAAAATACAGCCGGGCAGTACAGAGTCGCTGTGCATTTCAGACAGCAGAAACACAACAGTCCTCACTTGCACAATGGAGTACCAATGCAGGTCACCTTTGGATCCGGTCTGCAGACTCATACTGAAATACTCACAGCCGGGGGAGAACTATCTGTGGATACAGCACTGGTAGATTTCGAACCGGATTGGGTGGTACACAATAAGCGGCATCTTCTCAATCTCGCTTCTTTTTCGACCCTGCACCAAATCTCAGAGACCGGCTCAATTGTTGATCCACACACCAATACTCGCATCATTACAAATCAGATTTCAGATTCGGTTCTGTTCTTTATTGAACACCACCTCAGCCCACCGCAAGAGGTCAGATCAGAGGACCCGGATTTCAGAATAAGCGATGCCCATTATTTTAAAATGGGTGGGAGTTATGACGAAAATTGGGACGCTACTGTAATATTGAGATATACAGGACGGGGAAGTTTCCCACTGGACAGCAGTTTGACTGCCCAATCGGAGGACAGCCTAATTTTGGTCTATCGCCCCGACCCATCAGTGGACTGTGTAGAACATCCAGATTATTTAAAAAACGTCCTGCTTCCAAATGACGGCAATGGCTTTATCAACATTAACTCCCCAATGCCGGGAGAATACGCCTTTGCGAACTCATTCTTCAGGGAACCAAATACCGTAACAGAGTTGGATGCCAGGGACCACGAACTTCAGGTTTACCCCAATCCCGGCCCTGGTGTTTTTAAGCTCCAATCCGAGTATCTGGAGGGCAAATACGACATAAAAATTCACGATGGCACAGGCAGACTGGTCAAGCACCTAAGCAACATAAAAATTCATCCCCATACCCCAGTCACAATTGACATTGGAGGTGAAAGTCCGGGTCTGTATTTTATCCAACTCACCACAGCCGGCACCAACCGGTCTAATTTGAGACATTCAGTGGTACCTGTCATCGTGCAATGACCTGGTCCACGGTCTCAAATTAACTATCAAAAGGTGTAAGCAACCACCCCTGGGGGCAATTAAGCACCA
This sequence comes from Saprospirales bacterium, assembly GCA_003559985.1. Taxonomy (GTDB): domain Bacteria; phylum Bacteroidota; class Bacteroidia; order Chitinophagales; family Saprospiraceae; genus PWJY01. The sequence goes on along the minus strand of PWJP01000200.1, from coordinate 578 downwards.
TTTGTTAAAACTACTCCAAAAACACACATCAACATCTTCTATCAACTATTTTTAACTAATTATCAACCACTTGATAAGTTTTTCAACAAAACACACACACATTTAAAAAACCTATAATGCATTGTATTTCAAATAGTTGTGGTTTTTTTGGCAATGTTTTTGCTGTAAATCCATGAATTCATTTTATGTACAATGGATTTTGGGAATGAAAATTCGAGAAGAGAGGGCCATTCACTGGACTGGAAAGTAACACTATTTTTGATACTGCTGGTGCTTTTCCTTGGACTTCTGATATTGATTTACGACCACGGTTGGGACATTGTATTTCAGTCAGGTATCAGGGAAAGTCTGGATACGCTTGTCAACCGATAATTTGGGAGCCGTGGGGTGTTTTAGGCGAGAAACAAGCTTTATGCAAACAGAAAGGGCTTGCAGCGAAACAGCCACAAGCCCCGGTTTTTCTGTGATCTCGCTGGGAATCGAACCCAGGACCCTCTGATTAAAAGTCAGATGCTCTGCCAGCTGAGCTACGAGATCAGTTTCTCTTTTGGAGTCGCAAAGATAAGACAATCTCATGG
>PWJP01000199.1 GCA_003559985.1 Saprospirales bacterium | reverse complement strand
GGTTGCCATCCTCATCCACGGACTGGGTGCGGAAACTGCTCATCCAGGCACCTGAGCGCTTGCTGGCACGCGGGAAAAGGTCCATGTAAAATATTCCCAACAGGCTGCCATCTTCTTCAAGTACCTTATAAACTTCCACATCCTCGTGGTGAACCGGTATATCGTCCAGTTTTTCAAAAGTCAATCCCCATAGGCGGTTGATCATTTCAAACATGCCATCCACTACCCTGCTTTTTTCAAAATAAGGACGCAAAGCCTCGTCATCGACATCGTATTCAGCCAATCTGACCTTCTCTGCGTAATATCTCCAATCGGCGGCTGTAATTTCAAAATCGTGGCCGTCTTCATAGACCATTTGCTGAAGCATCTCACGCTCCTGCTCTGCCACGCGTAAAGCCGGATCCCAGAGTTGTTGCAAAAGGTCGTTGACCGTTTCCGGGTCATTGGCCATGCCCTCCTCCAGTACGAAGTGGGAATAGGTTTCATAACCGAGGAGGTTGGCGCGCTCCAGTCTCAGGTTGGTGATTTCAGTCAGTATTTCCTTGTTGTCATATTCATTGTGATTATTGCCGCGGTGGGTATATCCGTGAATCATTCTCTTGCGGAGGTTGCGGTTTTCTGCGTAGGTGAGGAATGGCAATGCGCTGGGCGGGTGCAGAGTAAAAACCCATTTCCCTTCCATACCAGCTTGCTCAGCGGCAGATGCAGCTCCGTCTCTTACACTTTGCGGCAATCCTGCCAGGTCCTCCTCATTATCGATGACCATCTTCCAATCATTTACATCAGCCAGTACATTGTCGCCAAATTGCAGAGTGAGTACCGAGAGTTTGGAGTTGATCTCCCTGAGTCGCTCTCTGGATTCGCCTTCGAGTTTGGCACCGCCACGGACAAAGTTCCTGTGCGTGTCCTCCAGCAGTTTCTTTTGATCGGGATCCAGGTTTAAATCATCCTTTTGCCGGTAAACCTCATTGATTCTCTCAAAGAGCTGCAAATTGAGTATGATATCATCGGAATTGGCGGAGAGTTTTGGAGCCGCTTCCTGCGCGATTTCCTGAATTTTGGGATTAGTGTTCGCACTGGCCAGGTTGTAAAACACCAGCAAAACTCTGGACAATGCAGCGCCACTGTTGTCGAGCATGACAATGGTGTTGTAGAAATCAGGTGGCTCGGGATTGTCGATAATAGCCTGGATTATCCCCTGTTGAATTTTTATACCCTCCTCAATAGCGGGGAGGAAGTGCTCTTCCTGAATTTTGTCAAAAGGAGGCACACCATATGGCGTATCAAATTCCTCGAGCAGAGGGTTGCCCTCCAGCGTTTTGGTTTCAGCCAGCAGGGTCGCGTAGCTGAAAGCAGAAAAGATCATTAGCATCAATAGGTTTTTCATTGGTTAAAATTTTACATCAAACATTAAGTGGTGGAAAAAATTTCACGACAGCCCACCTTTCTGTCTTATTTGTAAAGCCCCGCAAAAGGGCCAATTTGTATTCTTTTTGCTTCCAAAACAATGTTTTTCAGAAAGTTTTGCCGTCAGGCTCACTCCTAAAACCACCTCTGATCAAAGGACTTGGTTGAAAACAAGCCCAAATTTACAAAATTTTCCATGAAGTTTTACCAGGACTTCACGTGGCTAGCTGTTATGAGAAACGGAAGCAATTTATTTTGCCCTAAACAGACCGTATTTTGCAATGCAGTAAAGGGCGCGAAAACCGTCCCTCCAACCGATTTTTTTGCCCTCTTCATAAGTCCTGCCGTAGTAACTTATACCCACTTCATAAATCCTGACCTTTTTTATTCGTGAGATCTTTGCCGTCACCTCAGGCTCAAAGCCAAATCGCCTTTCTTTCAAATCCAGGGACTTTATCAAATCCGAGCGAAACAGCTTGTAGCAGGTCTCCATATCGGTCAGATTGAGATTGGTAAACATATTGCTGCAGAAGGTCAAAAACTTGTTTCCGATGGAGTGCCAAAAGAAAAGGATGCGGTGGGGATTTCCTCCCATGAATCTCGATCCGTAAACCACATCGGCCTGCCCTCCGATAATTGGTTTTAGCAGTAAATTGTACTCTCTGGGGTCGTACTCCAAATCGGCATCCTGAATCACCAAATAATCTCCGCTAGCCTCCGCAATACCCCTGTGCAAGGCCGCCCCTTTACCCATATTTTTTTCCTGGTGTTTTAGCAGCAACCTCAGATCCGGGTTTTCCGCCTGAAATTTCTCAACCAGCTCAGCCGTGGAATCCGTACTGCAATCATTCACCACAATGATCTCCTTGTCAAATCCGCCGTCAAGGACTACAAGCCTCACCGCCTCAAGAATTTCCAGGATCGTTTTCTCCTCATTGTAGGCGGGAATAATTACAGAAAGTGTCTTAGCCATCGCAGTATTTTACCGGCAAAAATGCAGAAATTTTGAGAACTATCCGACAGCGACTTGATTGCCGGAGCTAACAGACAATGAGAACTCAAACGCAACCAACTGTATGTCAATTTATTATGCAAATGACAAGCCCCACTTACAGCTTCATAATTCATCAAAAACATCTGCCGTCTATCAATGACGGAACATGCTGAAATAGGTCTTGCCATACTTTCGAAGCTCTCTAAAGCGGGGGTGAGCTGAAAAATCGCGATGGGGATTGTGTTCCAATACAAAAAGTCCATCTTCTGCCAGAATATCTGCCTCAAAGGTCAGATTTGGAATGTCGTCCAGCCAGGCTAGCGGATAGGGAGGTCCGGCAAAATTGTAGTCGTATTTTTTCTTGCCGGCCAGGGACAAAAAATGGCGAACATCCTGCCGGTGGATAGTAATAGCATCACCAATTCCCCACTCCAGGGCGGTTTCACTGACGAATTTTACGCAGGGGGCAAATTGATCCACATAAGTCACATCCTCACATCCCCTGCTCACCAGCTCAAAAGTATGACTTCCGGCACCTCCAAAGAGATCCAGACAACTCAACTCTTCAAAAGCTAATTGATTCTGCAGTATATTGAAAAGTCCCTCTCTGGCGTAATCGGTGGTAGGCCGCGTTGGCCACTTCCCTGCAGGGGGACTGAATCTCCGACCTTTTAATGTTCCACTTATGACGCGCATGGTAGATTCTTGGTTTTAATTATCACCCTTTATGAAAATTCTCTCCCTTACGACATCTGCCTCAACAGGGAAAAAGTATGGGCCGGGAAGTCCTTATCCAGATCGTCGGATTTCTTTCTCAATGAAGTGCCAAAGTGCAGAGGGTCGATGTAATTCTTTAGGGTATTGTGCAGGTTTGAGCCGGTTTTTATCAGACCGTTTGCAAAAATGGGGACCCCGGCTTCGTCAGCAAACAGCTCCTTTTTGATCCAGAGTAAATAGTACAGGGCATCTGCGGGCACCTGGTAGCTGTATGCATTTACCAGGACCGGATTCCCGTGTTTGACTGCGACCGCAAACATCTGGTTGTCCACGAAGTACAGGACAATTTTCGACCAGAGCGATACGAAGTCCACCTTTTCCATATTTTCCAACAAAACACCGGCCAGGTGCTCCACTTTTTGGTCATTTCTCAGCGAGGCGAGGAATTCAAAGTCTCCGGGATCTATTTCAAAGGACACGGAAACAGCGGGGCTCGATTTTTTGTCTGACACCAAAATGCCCTTCTGTGAATCACCGGGAAGGTGTTGGTGCCACTCTGTACTACCGGAATCTGTGGCCATCTCCAGCGGCAGGAGGCTAAATCCGGGATCGGCATCCACGATACGTATTGAATCTGGTTTGAGCTTGTTGAGCAGGTCAATAATTTCCATCCGGTCTCTGTCTGCAGCAGACCATTCGTAAACAGCACCGGGGGCTTTTTCTGCTTCTCCGGTCTTAAACAATGCCAAACTGGTGCTGCGGTCTCTCCACAGCAGAACAGCCTCCAGGCCCTCAGGCCCGGAAAAAAAATCTTCTTCTTTATAAACCTTCATTAAGAATATTATTCCCAGTTACCAGATAAATTCGGGTTGTTCATACTCCCAAATCTCAATACTCCATCGGGATTGTAGCGGTAGTCATATTTTCTGTAAGATGGGTCTGCATATGGTCCCATAAACTTACTCCACCTGACACCCACTTCAGTCACAGGGGTGAGGGTCTGCTGGTAAGTAATGGTGTCGGCATTGATGTAAAACTTTTCGTCGTCGGTAAAGGGAACGAAAGGAAGTCTATCCAGATTGATACCCATCGCCACAATAGAGTCTAAAGCACTTATCCTGGTAGTATCTCGAACATAACCCTCACCGGTGGGATCATCCGGATCTCCAATTAACCTGATGTGGTTAAAGCTGTCCGTCTTAAGCACATGTATCAATGTATCAAAATCGCTGGCAAAAATGCCTTTGATGTCCCGGTACATACGCTGGGTCTCCCTGATATCCCTCAATTGATCAATAACAGCGCTGGACCTCATATCCTTTTCATTTTGAAAATGGATGGGTTCGCGGATGGAGTCAATGAGCAGGTAAACCAACCCACCGATAATCAATACAATCACCAAGTTAATAATCAGTTTCATGGAGTTGAATATTTGAATACATATTAAACATTACAAAGTGCCGGTCTATTATTACAAGTCCGGCTCACCGACCAAAATGGAAGACATCAACCTCACGCCAAATGAGGGTGACTCTATTCCAGGTCACAATTATAGGACTTATTTGGCAAACATTTTGGTGTATGGGGATAAAAATTCTTTAAAATCTCTTAAAACCGCCCGGAAGGTGGGATATTTGCAGTATGAAAAATGAGACCGGAAAAGCAGGAACTATTCTGGCCATTGAGTCCTCTTGTGACGATACGAGTTGCGCAGTAATCTCAGATGGCAAAATTCGATCCAACGTAGTAGCCAACCAGGATGTACACCAAAATTTTGGCGGGGTGGTTCCGGAATTGGCCTCTCGCGCCCACCTCTCACACATTGTACCAGTGGTGGATGAGGCACTGAAAAAAGCAACTTTGAAGATCGAACAGATCGATGCCTTTGCCTTCACACGCGGCCCCGGTCTTCTAGGATCTCTCATTGTCGGAGCCCAGTTTGCAAAAGGTCTGGCACTGGCAACCGGCAAACCCCTGATCGAGGTCAACCACATGGAAGCCCATATTTTGGCTCATTTTATCGATGAACCCAAACCCGAATTTCCCTTCCTAAATCTAACAGTGAGTGGAGGCCACACCGAATTGGTCGTGATGCGCGGTCCACTGGAGCAGGAATTGATTGGGCAGACACTGGACGATGCGGCGGGCGAGGCTTTTGACAAATGTGGAAAAATGCTGGGACTCCCCTACCCCGCAGGCCCCGCAATCGACAAACTGGCCAAAAAAGGAAAGCCCGTTTTCTCCTTTCCCGAGTCCAAAGTGCCGGAATTGGATTTTTCTTTCAGCGGCCTCAAAACCGCTGTGCTGTACTTTATCAGAGACCGTATAAAAGAGAATCCCGATTTTTTAGAAGAGAACAAAAGCGACCTTACAGCATCCATTCAATACACCATCGCCAAAACTCTGGTTAAAAAGACGATGCTGGCCGCTGACAGAGAAGGACTGGACGACATTGCCATCTCCGGGGGAGTCTCCGTCAATTCACAGTTGAGAGAAATGATGAGGTCAGCCTGTGAAAAAAGTGGCAGAATGCTGTTTTTGGCCAGTCCTGAGTATTGCACCGACAATGCCGCCATGATCGCAATGGCCGCACATTATAAGTTTTTGAAAGGAGATTTTGCGGACCTCAATGCCGCAGCAAGTCCCAGGCTGAAACGGAGATCCACTGCATCCTGATTCATGGGGATCCTGGGCGGGGACATCACTTCCCTTTTAGAATACCCTTTTTAAGTTCTTCAAACTCCTGTTCAGTGATGACGCCCTTTTCCTTTAGCTCCGCCAGTTCTTTGAGCTTTTTGATCACCTGGTCGTGGTCTTGAGTGTCTGTATCCTCTCCGACCTCTTCAGAAAAAGCTTCGTCTGCCTTTTCTGCAATGATATCGCTGTAGGATTTGCCAGTGGTCTTTTTCTCCTCCTGGATATCGCTGGCCATTTTCTTGCCCTTTTCGAACAAATCGTCGTACATCTTTTTGATGCGTTCGGTGTCCAGGTCCAGGAAAGTGCCGCCGGTTTCAAAGTGCTTTTTGAATGCCTCTCCAATGGCGAACGTTGAAGCTCCTGAGAGCACAGACATGGTAACCCCGCCTACGATCGAACCCATCCCTGGAACAAACTTAACGGCCGCACTGGCACCGAGGCGTGAAAGACCTGCACCGGTCAGGGCACTCACCACAGCCTTGCCATCTTTTTCCTTAAAATCAATTTCGTAAAGTTTGCACATCTGGCGTATCATATCCAACTGAATGGCACCTACGGCAAAAAAGTCCGCCACGGGAACAGGGATCAAACCGGCACCCATGGACCAAATCATGTGATTCCGAATGATCAACTCTGCCTTTTTCTTGCGTTGGGGATTCTCCTCTCTCTTGTTTTCCATTGACCGGATTTTTGGTGTTTGACAAATGTACAACAATACAGCCTGTGAAAATGTGCCTTTTCGACAAAATATGTATCCCCGGCGACAGGATCACTATCAAAAGCCCGAAAAGCCATCCACTCTGCTCTTGCGATAGGGCACATTGAGGAAGTCCATAGAGCCGGGCTTCACGCTGATGGTAAACTGATAGGTGCCCCGTCTCGGCTGCCAATTGAGTTCCATGGTCCAACAGTGGAGGTCGCGACTTACGCCAAAGTCAGGGTAGGACATACGACCCTGTTGAAAATTGTAGTCGATATTGGTGAAATTGAAGTTCCACTTCTCTGAGAGCGGAATACTTCCCCGGAGACTGACGAAATGGGTATTGATCTCCCAACCTTCTTCAAATTGTGCGTTGTTGACAAATCCGATCTGATGGTTGATGGTTAGTTGCCGGATGAGGTCCAGGACACTGCTGCCCTCTTTATCGGGATCGGGACCGAAAGGGAGGATTTCCAGTAGCTGATTGATAGACATCCTGCTGCTGATGCGCACATTGGCCTGAACAAATCGAAGCGGTCTGCCGGTTTCACTCATGTAAAATTTATCGATTCTGCGGCCCTCATCATCCAGTGCGTAGGGGTCGTACATCAGACCGAGAGTTAGCGTTGATATTCCTCCAAAGAGCCGGGATGTACCGCGCACGTTCACCATACTCCAATTGAGTGAATCCCTGTTGAAATCATAACTACCACTGACACCAACATTGTTGAGCAGACTGATATTTCGCTCTGTGGAATCGCTTCTGTTAAAAACCTTGGCCTCCAGAGTATTCCCGATGGAGTAATTCATAAGCATTTGGCTACCTCCGGTGGGCGGGCCTCCAAATATTCCATCCTGAAACCGGGAATAGCGGATGGTATCTCGCTTACCGGCCTGATTGATGATGGGAAGCTCCTCAAAGTACCCCAAACTCTCTCTGGTGAAATCCGGTGCGTAACTCAATCCAATACTGGGTTTCATGGTGTGGCGAATACCCCTCAAAAAACCGGACCTAAAACGGGCAGTACCAAAAATCTGGGTATTGAGATTTAAACTGGCCCTGTAGGTCCTGAAACCATCCAGTCCACGCCGATCCAAATCCACCACTTCTCCAAACGAAATGGTATCCCGTTGAATAAAGAACTCGGTACTGTCCTGGTTGTAAACAGTATCCACTCTGATATCCAGGCCCTCCTGAAACTGTCTTTCCAAAGTCTGCACATACCAGGTTTCATTGTACTCGACAGAGGGCGTTAGATTGAAATGACGTGCCACTCTGAAAACCGCATTGGATGAAGCATTGTGGCGAAAGCCCATTCTCGAAGACTCAAAAAACTCCGGCGACAGAAAAACACTGTCCGGTGCAGAAAATCGATTCTGATAGGAGGCATTGTACCGGAAACTTATTTTCTCATACCACTGCTCAGGCCCGGTCCGCTGCCGATTTTTAAAGGGGAATATCTGATTCATTTGGAAATTGACATTCGGAAAGGTGATGTCCATTTGCCCGGTTTGGGTGTTCTGCCTGTGACTCAAAGAGGCATTAACCCTAAAGGGCCTGCCCGGAAAAATCTGACTGAAGGAGAAGTTCGAGCTGAGTTGATTGTTGAACACATTGTCGTAGTCGTTGTAATTCAGACTCCTGAACTCATTGGTCTCAATGTGGATATTTCCCCCGAAGTTACGGGTGGGATGGG